>JAEZKX010000072.1 GCA_023436025.1 Pseudomonadota bacterium
CTGCCCGCCTAGCCCCTATGGCGCGGGGGGGCGCCGCGCCGCCTGCCCAGGTGCGGGCCGGCGCCGGAGCCGGCCTGCGCCTTAACGCATAATCGTTCGCAAACTGAGCAGACTCGCATGGCACGACACCTAGACCTCGAAGAACAGGAACAGCTCGACTCGCTCAAGCACTTCTGGAACCGCTGGGGCAACCTGATCACCTGGGCGCTGATCGTCGTCTTCGGCGCGTTCGCGGCCTGGAACGGCTGGCAATACTGGCAGCGCCACCAGGCGGCCAACGCCTCGGCCTTGTACGACGAAGTGGACCGCGCCGTGGTGGCGGGCGACACCGCCCGCGTGCAGCAGGCGCTGAAAGACGTGCAGGACAAGTTCGGCGGCACCGTCTACGCGCAGCAGGCCGCGCTGCTGGCCGCCAAGGTGCTGGCCGAGCAGGGCCGCGCCGACGAGGCGCGCGCGGCGCTGCAGTGGGCCGCCGGCAAATCCACCGATGCCGGCCTGCAGGCGGTCGCCAAGCTGCGGCTGGCCTCGCTGCTGGTCGAGAACAAGGCCTACGACGATGCGCTCAAGCAGCTCGATGGCATGCCCCGCTCGTTCGAGGCGCTGGCCGCCGACCGCCGCGGCGACATCTTCAACCTGCAGGGCAAGAAGGACGAAGCCCGTGCCGAGTACACCAAGGCCTGGAACGCCATGCCCGCCGATACCGACTACCGTGCCCTGGTCGAGGTCAAGCTGACCGCGCTGGGCGTGGACCCGCAATCCCTCAAGCCCGCGCAGGCCGCTGCCGGCACCGCCAGGTCATGAGCCGCCGCCACCTGATGCGGGCCCTGGCGGCCACCTGCGCGGCAGGCCTGCTGGCCGGCTGTTCCATCATGCCGCAGCTGTCGGCACTGCCCTTCATCGGCGGCGCGGCCGAGAAGCCGAAGCCGGCCGAGCTGCAACCCAACCCCAACCTGCTGGCCGTGCGCCAGGCCTGGTCGGGGCGGATCAATCCGGTCGACTTCCCGCTGCAGGTCGCCGTCAACGGCGGCACGCTGACCCTCGCCAGCGGCGACGGCACGGTGCTGGCGATGGACGCCGCCAGCGGCCGCGAGTTGTGGCGCGCCAGCGCCGGCGCGCCCCTGGCCGCCGGTGTCGGCAGCGACGGCACGACCAGCGCCGTCGTCACGCGCGGCAACGAGCTGGTGGTGTTCAACAACGGCCGCGAGGCCTGGCGCCAGCGCCTCACCGCGCTGGCCTACACCGCGCCCTTCGTCGCCGGGGCCCGGGTCTTCGTGCTGGGAGCTGACCGGTCCGTGACCGCCTTCGACGGCGCCACCGGCCGCCGCCTGTGGAACCAGAGCCGGCCGGGCGAGCCGCTGGTGCTGCGCCAGGCAGGGGTCATCCTGGCCGTGGGCGACACGCTGGTGGTGGGGCAGGGCGGTCGCCTGGCCGGGCTCAATCCGCAGAACGGCAATGTCCGCTGGGAAGTGCCCATCGCCACCGCGCGCGGCATCAACGACGTCGAGCGTCTGGTCGATCTGGTCGGCCGGGTCAGCCGCGAGGGCGACAGCATCTGCGCCCGCGCCTTCCAGGCTGCCGTCGGCTGCGTCGACGCCGGCACGGGCCGCCTGCAGTGGACCCAGCGCGCCTCGGGCGCCGAGGGGGTGCACGGCGACGCCGGCGCCGTCTTCGGCACCGAATCCGACGGCCGCGTGGTGGCGTGGAAGCGCGCCAGCGGCGAGCGCGCCTGGACCAACGACAAGCTGCTGCACCGCGGCCTCGGCACGCCGCTGGCGCTGGGCCGCTCGGTGGTCGTCGGCGACAGCCTGGGCTTCGTGCACCTGCTCAATCGCGAGGACGGCACGCTGCTCAACCGCCTTTCCACCGACGGTTCGTCCATCGCCGCCGCCCCGGTGCTTGCTGCCAACACCCTGGTGATCGTGACCCGCAACGGGGGCGTGTTCGGGTTCGTCCCGCAATAAGAAGAGGTTTTTTCGAATGAAGCCGGTCATGGCCCTGGTGGGCCGTCCCAACGTCGGGAAGTCGACGCTGTTCAACCGGCTCACCAAGTCGCGCGACGCCATCGTGGCCGATTTCGCGGGTCTCACCCGCGACCGCCACTACGGCAACGCGCGCCAGGGCCGCTACGAGTTCATCGTCATCGACACCGGTGGCTTCGAGCCGACGGCCGAGTCGGGCATCTACAAGGAGATGGCCAAGCAGACCCAGCAGGCCGTCGCCGAGGCCGACGTCGTGGTCTTCGTGGTCGATGCGCGCGCCGGGCTCTCGGCCCAGGACCACGACATCGCCAACTACCTGCGCAAGCTGGGCAAACCCACGGTGCTGGCGGCCAACAAGGCCGAGGGCATGCAGGAGGGCGCCCAGCTGGCGGAGTTCTACGAGCTGGGGCTGGGCGAGATCCACGCCGTCTCGGCGGCGCACGGGCAGGGCATCCGCAGCCTGGTCGAGGCCGCCTTCGATCCGCTGAACCTGCCGGAAGAGGACGACGCGGCCGGGCAGCAGCAGACCGGCATCGTCAAGCTGGCCGTGGCCGGCCGCCCCAACGTCGGCAAGTCCACCCTGATCAACGCCTGGCTGGGCGAGGAGCGCCTGGTGGCCTTCGACCTGCCCGGCACCACGCGCGACGCGATCTCGGTGCCCTTCGAGCGCAACGGCCAGAAGTTCGAGCTGATCGACACCGCCGGCCTGCGTCGCAAGGGCAAGGTCTTCGAGGCCATCGAGAAGTTCTCGGTGGTCAAGACCCTGCAGGCGATCGAATCGGCCAACGTCGTGCTGCTGCTGCTGGACGCCACCCAGGGCGTGACCGACCAGGACGCCCACATCGCCGGCTACATCCTCGAAAGCGGCCGCGCCGTGGTGCTGGCCGTCAACAAGTGGGACGCGGTGGACGACTACGCCCGCGACACGCTGCGCCGCCAGCTCGAAGCGCGGCTGCCGTTCCTGAAGTTCGCCGACCTGCACTTCATCTCGGCCAGGAAGCGCCAGGGGCTGGGGCCGGTGTGGAACTCCATCGTCCAGGCCTACAAGTCCGCGTTCGCCAAGATGACCACGCCGGTGCTGACCCGGCTGGTGCACGAAGCCGTGCAGTTCCAGGCGCCCAAGCGCTCGGGCATGTTCCGGCCCAAGCTGCGCTATGCCCACCAGGGCGGCATGAACCCGCCGGTCATCGTCGTGCACGGCAACTCGCTCGAGCATGTCACCGACGCCTACAAGCGCTTCCTGGAGGGGCGCTTCCGCAAGGAGTTCAACCTGGTGGGCACGCCGCTGCGCATCGAGATGAAGACCTCGAGCAACCCCTACGCGGACAAGGAATGAGGGCGCGGCCGGCTTGAAACCGGCCGGACGGCCTTGAAATCGGGGCGAACGGCAGCACATCCGCAGTCCAGGCTGCCCGCACATGCGGCGTTGCTGTGGTAATGTGCAACTTCCAACAACGCTTGAACACGGAGCATATCGTGAGCAATAAAGGGCAGCTACTACAAGACCCCTTCCTGAATACGCTGCGACGCGAGCATGTGCCGGTCTCGATCTACCTGGTCAACGGCATCAAGCTGCAGGGCCAGATCGAGTCCTTCGACCAATACGTCGTCCTGCTTCGCAACACAGTGACGCAGATGGTCTACAAGCACGCCATCTCCACCATCGTCCCCGGCCGCGCGGTGAACTTCTCGCCGGCCGAAGCGAGCGAGGGCCCAGCCACCTGAACGGCCGGCTCCTCCCGCTTCCCGCTGCCGGCGGGCGCCAATTGCAAGTTTGAACTGGTAGCCCCTTGACAGCCACTTCCGATCGCCCGGTCGCCGCCACCGTCCTGGTGGGGGTCGACCTGGGCCTTCCCCATTTCGATTCCGACCTGGAGGAACTGGGCCTGCTGGCCCAGACCGCCGGGTTGGAGCCCGTCGCCCGCGTCACCTGCAAGCGCCGCGCGCCCGATGCCGCCCTGTTCGTGGGCAGCGGCAAGGCCGACGAGATCAAGGCCCTGGCCGAGGAAATCGGCGCCACCGAGATCCTGTTCGACCAGGCCCTGAGCCCGGCGCAGCAGCGCAACCTGGAACGCCACACCGGCCTGCCGGTGAACGACCGCACGCTGCTGATCCTGGAGATCTTCGCCCAGCGCGCGCGCAGCCACGAGGGCAAGCTCCAGGTGGAGCTGGCCCGCCTGCAGTACCTCAGCACGCGCCTGGTGCGCCGCTGGTCGCACCTGGAGCGCCAGACCGGCGGCGCCGGCGTGCGCGGCGGCCCGGGCGAGAAGCAGATCGAGCTCGACCGCCGCATGATCGACGACGCGATCAAGCGCACCCGCGAGCGCCTGCAGAAGGTGAAGAAGCAGCGCCAGACCCAGCGGCGCCAGCGCGAGCGCCGCGAGACCTTCAACATCTCGCTGGTGGGATACACCAATGCCGGCAAGTCGACGCTGTTCAACGCGCTGGTCAAGGCGCGCGCCTATGCGGCCGACCAGCTGTTCGCCACGCTCGACACCACAACCCGCCAGCTCTACCTGGGCGAGGCGGGCCGGTCGGTGTCGCTGTCCGACACCGTCGGCTTCATCCGCGACCTTCCGCACGGCCTGATCGACGCCTTCCAGGCGACGCTGCAGGAAGCGGCGGACGCCGACTTGCTGCTGCACGTGGTGGACGCGGCCAACCCGCACCATCCGGAGCAGATTGCCGAGGTCCAGCGGGTGCTGCACGAGATCGGCGCGGCCGGCGTGCCGCAGCTGCTGGTCTTCAACAAGACCGACGCGCTGGAGGCTGCGCAGCAGCCGCGCCAGCGGGTCGATCACTTCGAGGTGGAGGGCGTCCAGGTGCCCCGCGTCTTCGTGTCCAGCCGTACCGGGGAGGGCCTGCCCGACCTGCGGCGGGAACTGGCGCGCATTCTGGGCGTCACAGCCGAGGTAGCACTTGCCGAGGCCGACTCCACCGGGACGCCGGCCTGAAGCAGGCACAATGCGGCTGCGACAACGAGAGCAAACGAACGAATGAACCTTACCTTTGCCGGGCTGAGAGGCCGCATCCGGGGCATGTTCAACCTGAACGATCCCCGCTGGGGCCGCGGCGAAGACAACAAGAACGCGGGCAACGACAACCGGCCGCCCGAGGGTGGAGGCCGTGGTCCCAACCAGGGCCCGCCGGATCTCGACGAGCTGTGGCGTGACTTCAACCGCAAGCTCGGTGGCCTGTTCGGCGGCCGGCGCGGCGGCGGGGGCGGCCTCGGCGGCGGCAACGGCAACTTCCAGCCCGACATGAAGAGCGCCGGCGTCGGCGCAGGCCTGATCGCCATCGTCGTGGTGGTCATCTGGCTCGCCACCGGCATCTTCATCGTGCAGGAAGGCCAGCAGGCGGTCATCACGCGCTTCGGCAAGTACGAGTCCACGGTGGGCGCGGGCATCAACTGGCGCCTGCCGTACCCGATCGAGCGGCACGAGCTGGTCTACGTGTCGCAGATCCGTTCGGTCGACGTGGGCCGCGACAACATCGTGCGCTCCACGGGCCTGCGCGAATCGGCCATGCTGACCGAGGACGAGAACATCGTCGAGATCAAGTTCGCCGTGCAGTACCGCCTGAACAACGCGCGCGACTGGCTGTTCGTAAGCAAGAATCCGCAGGAAGCCGTGGTGCAGGCCGCCGAGTCGGCGGTGCGCGAGGTCGTGGGCAAGATGCGCATGGACAGCGCCCTGGCCGACGAACGCGACCAGATCGCCCCGCGCGTGCGCACGCTGATGCAGCAGATCCTGGACCGCTACAAGATCGGCGTCGAGGTGGTGGGCATCAACCTGCAGCAAGGCGGCGTGCGCCCGCCCGAGCAGGTGCAGGCGGCGTTCGACGACGTGCTGCGCGCCGGCCAGGAACGCGAGCGTGCCAAGAACGAGGCGCAGGCCTATGCCAACGAGGTGATCCCGCGCGCCGCCGGTACCGCTTCGCGCCTGCAGCAGGAGGCCGAGGGCTACAAGGAACGGATCGTCGCGCAGGCCCAAGGTGACGGCCAGCGCTTCAAGCTGCTGCTGCCCGAGTACCAGCGCGCGCCGCAGGTCACGCGCGACCGCCTCTACCTGGAAAGCATGCAGCAGATCTATTCCAGCGTCACCAAGATCCTGGTGGAGTCGCGCCAGGGGCAGAACATGCTGTTCCTGCCGCTCGACCGGATCATGCAGCAGGTGGCTGCCGGCGGTGCGGCCGCCCCGCAGGACGGCACGGCGGCGCCGCCCAACACCGCCCCGGCGCCGACGCCGTCGGCGAGCAACGATCCGCGCACGCGCGACAACGGCCGCAGCCGCGACCGGGAGACCCGTTAATCATGCTTCCACGCTCCAACCTTCGCGCAGCCGCTGCCTCCGGGCGGCATACCCGCTTCCTTGAAACGGCACGGGGGAGGCTGGCTTGAACCGCATCGGCTTCATCGTCTCCCTGCTGCTGGTGGCCCTGGTGGTGCTCAGCTCCATGCTGTTCGTGGTCGACCAGCGCCAGTTCGGCGTGGTCTACGCGCTGGGCCAGATCAAGGAGGTCATCACCGAACCGGGCCTCAAGTTCAAGCTGCCGCCGCCGTTCCAGAACGTGCGCTACATCGACAAGCGCCTGCTGACGCTCGACAGCCTCGATACGGAACCCGTGCTCACCGCCGAGAAGCAGCGCATGGTGATCGACTGGTACGTGCGCTGGCGCATCGTCGATCCGCTGCAGTACATCCGCAACGTCGGCATCGACGAGACCGCGGGCGCCAACCAGCTCAATCGCGTGGTGCGCAACGCGTTCCAGGAAGAGATCAACCGCCGCACGGTGCGCGAACTGATCTCTTCGCGCCGCGAGCAGCTGATGCAGGACGTGCGCCGCGACGTAACCGAGGCCGTGGAGGGCGCCAAGCCCTGGGGCATCGAGATCGTCGATGTCCGCATCACGCGCGCCGACTACGTCGAGGCCATCACCGAATCCGTCTACCGCCGCATGGAGGCCGAGCGCAAGCGCGTGGCCAACGAGCTGCGCTCCACCGGCGCCGCCGAGGGCGAGAAAATCCGCGCCGACGCCGACCGCCAGCGCGAGGTGATCATCGCCAACGCCTACCGCGATGCGCAGAAGGTCAAGGGCGAGGGCGATGCCCAGGCCGCCGCCATCTATGGCGAGGCCTTCGGCCGCGACCCGCAGTTCGCGCAGTTCTACCGCAGCCTCGAGGCCTACAAGGGCAGCTTCAACAAGCGCAATGACGTCATGGTGGTCGACCCCGCGACCTCGGAGTTCTTCCGGGTCTTCCGCGGCAACACCGGCTCCGGCGCGCGTCCCTGAGCGGCTTGGGCTGGGACGTCTTCTGGGCGGCCTGCGCCCTGATGCTGGTGATGGAAGGGCTGCTGCCCTTCCTGTCGCCGCGCGGCTGGCGCTCCACCTTCGAGCGGCTGCTGCAGCTGCGTGACGGCCAGTTGCGCTTCTTCGGGTTGACGAGCATCGGGCTGGGACTGATCGCCCTCTGGATCCTGTCCTGAGCCCGGCGGAAACGGCGCCGGCACCGCGGCGCGCCCTGCGCGTCGCACCGTGCGCGCGGGGCCGCGCAAGCCGTGCTCGACGGTCCGGTTTCCTCACGCGCGTAGAATCACGTTTTTAACAGCCCCGCATTCCCATGTCTGCCTGGGTCCTGCCGGATCACATCGCCGATGTGTTGCCCTCCGAGGCCCGGCACATCGAAGAACTGCGTCGCTCCTTGCTCGACACGGCCCGTGGCTACGGCTACGAGCTGGTCATGCCGCCGCTGCTGGAACACCTGGAGTCCCTGCTCACCGGCACCGGCGAGGCGCTCGACCTGCAGACCTTCAAGCTGGTCGACCAGCTGTCCGGCCGCATGCTGGGCCTGCGCGCCGACACCACGCCGCAGGTCGCCCGCATCGACGCCCACCTGCTCAATCGCCGGGGCGTGACCCGCCTGTGCTACTGCGGCCCGGTGCTCCACACCCGCCCCGACCGCGCCCACGCCACCCGCGAGCAGCTGCAGTTCGGCGCCGAGATCTACGGCCATGGTGGCCTCGAGGCCGACCTCGAGACACTGCTGCTGGCCCTCGACTGCCTGCATGCCGCCCGCGTCGGCACGCTGACCGTGGACATGGCCGATGCCCGCATCGTGCGGGCGTTGCTGGCCGGCCTGGGCCTGGACGCGGCCGGCATGCAGCGCGTGCACGCCGCCCTGGCCGCCAAGGACGCCACCGAGCTGGCCGACCTGTCGCGTGAGTTCCCGGCGGCCGCGCGCGAGGCACTGCAGGCGCTGGTGGGCCTGTACGGCGACGCCAAGGTGCTGGACGAGGCCCGCCGCGTCCTGCCCGACACGCCGGCCGTGCGCGAGGGCCTGGAACACCTGGCCTGGCTTTCGGGCCACGTGAGCGGCGCGACGCTGCGCTTCGACCTGGCCGACCTGCGCGGCTACGCCTATTACAGCGGCGTGCGCTTCGGCATCTACACGCCCGGCGCCAGCGACGCCCTGGTGCGCGGCGGCCGTTACGACGAGGTCGGCGCGGTGTTCGGCCGCAACCGGCCCGCCGTCGGCTTCAGCCTCGATCTGCGCCAGCTTTCCGCGCTGGCGGCACGCGAGCCGCTCAAGGCGGCCATCCGCGCCCCCTGGATCGACAGCGGTCCCGACGTCGCCGAACTGCGCGCCGCCATCGCCGGCCTGCGCAGCGCGGGCGAGACGGTCGTGTGCGTGCTGCCCGGCCACGAAAGCGAAGTGGACGAGTTCCACTGCGATCGCGAACTGGCGCGCGACGCCGCTGGCCGCTGGGCCGTGCGCGCCCTCTGATTCCCAATTTCCTCGAGAGCATCTGTCATGACGAAGACAACGGGCCGCAACGTGGTCGTGGTCGGCACCCAGTGGGGTGACGAAGGCAAGGGCAAGCTGGTCGACTGGCTGACCGAGATGGCCCAGGGCGTGGTCCGCTTCCAGGGCGGCCACAACGCCGGGCACACGCTGGTGATCAACGGCGTGAAGACGGCCCTGCACCTCATTCCCAGCGGCATCATGCGCCCCGGCGTCAAGTGCTACATCGGCAACGGCGTGGTGCTGTCGGCCGCCAAGCTGCTCGAGGAGATCGAGGGGCTGGAGAAGGCCGGCGTGGAGGTGCGCTCGCGCCTGCGCATCAGCGAGGCCTGCCCGCTCATCCTGCCGTTCCACGCCGCGCTGGACATCGCGCGCGAGACCCGGCGCGAGCAGGGCGGCAGCGAAAAAATCGGCACCACCGGCCGCGGCATCGGGCCGGCCTACGAGGACAAGATCGCCCGCCGCGCGCTGCGCGTGCAGGACCTGAAGCACCCCGAGCGCTTCGCCGCCAAGCTCCAGGAAGTGCTGGAACTGCACAACTTCGTGCTCACGCAATTCCTGCAGGCCGCGCCGCTGGACTACCAGCAGGTGCTGGACGAGTCGCTGCGCCACGGCGAACTGCTGCGGCCCATGATGGCCGACGTCTCGCGCGAGCTCAACGAGGCGCACCTGCACGGCGACAACCTGTTGTTCGAGGGCGCGCAGGGCACGCTGCTGGACGTGGACCACGGCACCTACCCCTATGTCACCTCGTCCAACTGCGTGGCCGGCAATGCCGCCGCCGGTGCCGGCGTGGGCCCGGGCATGCTGCACTACATCCTGGGCATCACCAAGGCCTACTGCACGCGCGTGGGGGGCGGCCCGTTCCCGACCGAGCTGGACTGGCAGACCCCCGGTACCGTGGGCTACCACCTGTCGACGGTGGGGGCGGAGAAGGGCGTGACCACCGGGCGTTCGCGCCGTTGCGGCTGGTTCGACGCCGCGCTCCTCAAGCGCAGCGCCCAGGTCAACGGCCTGTCGGGCCTGTGCATCACCAAGCTGGACGTGCTGGACGGCCTGAAGGAGCTTCAGCTGTGCACCGGCTACGAGCTCGATGGCGAGCACATCGACATCCTGCCGCTGGGCGCCGACGAGATCGCGCGCTGCAAGCCGGTCTATGAGACCCTGCCTGGCTGGACCGAGTCGACCGTGGGCGTCACGCAATTCGACAAGCTGCCGATGAACGCGCGGCTGTACCTGCAGCGCATCGAGCACGTGACCGGCGTGCCCGTGGATATCATTTCGACCAGCCCGGATCGCGACCACACGATCATGATGCGCCACCCCTACCTGGCCTGAACCAAGGAAGCACGAAGATGTTGACCGAAGACGGAAAGCACCTGTACGTCAGCTACGACGAGTACCACAACCTCATCGAGAAGCTGGCGATCAAGATCCACCAGAGCGGCTGGGCGTTCGACACCATCCTGTGCCTGGCACGCGGCGGCATGCGCCCGGGCGACATCCTTTCCCGGGTCTTCGACAAGCCGCTGGCCATCATGTCGACCAGCTCCTACCGCGCCGAAGCCGGCACGGTGCAGGGCCACCTGGACATTGCGCACTACATCACCACGCCCAAGGGCGAGATCGCCGGCAAGGTGCTCCTGGTCGACGACCTGGCCGACTCGGGCCACACCCTGCACAAGGTGCTGGAGATGCTGCGCACCAACTACCCCAAGATCACCGAGCTGCGCAGCGCCGTGATCTGGACCAAGGGACTGTCGACCTTCACGGCCGACTACTCGGTCGAATACCTGCCCACCAACCCCTGGATCCACCAGCCCTTCGAAGGCTACGACTCCACGCGCCCCGAGAAGCTGCTGGAGAAGTGGAAGATCTGAGCGACTGAGGGCGGAAGACGGACAGCCGGACAGCCGCACGCAAAAGTCGCAAAGGATTCGCAAAAGTCGCGAAAGGAACCCTGAGAAGTTCGGGGAGTCCTTTCGCGACTTTTGCGTAGTTTCCGCGACTTTTGCGTCCGGCTGTCTGCAGCCGGGATGCGCAGGTACGATCCCCGCATGACCGAGAAGGCCACCGACCTCATCCACCACGCCTACGAGCCGCCCGCCGGCTTCGCGGCGCCGCAGCCTGGCGTCTTCAAGGCGTCCACCGTCATCTTCCCCGATGTCGCCGCCATGCGGGCGCGCGACTGGAAGCAGAAGAACGGCTACACCTACGGGCTGCATGGCACGCCCACGACCTTTCTGCTGGAGGAGCGCATCGCGGCGCTGGAGGGCGGCAAGCAGTGCGTGCTGCTGCCCAGCGGCCTGGCGGCCATCGCCAACGTCAACCTGGCGCTGCTGTCCGCGGGCGACGAGGTGCTGCTGCCGGACAATGTGTACGGGCCCAGCAAGGCACTTGCCGAAGGCGAGCTGAAAAACTTCGGCATCAGCCACCAGGTCTACGACCCGATGTCCCCCGAGGACCTGGAGCGACGCATCACCGCGCGCACCCGGCTGGTGTGGCTGGAAGCGCCGGGCTCCGTGACCATGGAATTCGGCCCGGTGGCGCACTTCGCCCACATCTGCCGCCAGCGCGGCGTGCTCACCGCCCTCGACAACACCTGGGGCGCCGGGCTTGCCTTCAATGGCTTCGACTTCGGCCAGGGCGAGCGCTTCACGCCCGGCAGCGGGGCCGACATCGTGGTCCATGCCCTCACCAAGTACCCCAGCGGCGGCGGTGACGTGCTCATGGGCAGCGTCGTCACCCGCGACGAGGCGCTCCACCTGAAGCTGAAGCTCGCCCACATGCGCCTGGGCTGGGGCGTGGGAGCCAACGATGCCGAAGCCATCCTGCGCGGCCTGCCCAGCCTGCCGCTGCGCTACCGGGCACAGGACCGCGCCGCGCGCGTTCTGGCGGCCTGGCTGGCCGAGCGTCCGGAGATCGCGCAGTTGCGCCATCCCGCCTTCCCGGGCTCGCCCGGCCACGCGCACTGGCAGGCGATGTGCGGCGAACACGGGCTGGCCGCGGGCCTGTTCTCGGTGGTGTTCGACGAGCGCTACGACAGCGCGCAGGTCGACGCCTTCTGCGACCGCCTGCGGCTGTTCAAGCTGGGTTACTCGTGGGGCGGGCCGGTGAGCCTGGTCGTGCCCTACGACATCGCCGCCATGCGCGCGCCGGGCACCTGGCCGCACCGGGGCGTGCTGGTGCGCTTCTCGGTGGGGCTGGAGGACGTGGAGGACCTGCGGGCGGACCTGGAGCAGGCGCTGGCCGGGATGTGACGGGGGCAGGGCGCAGGCATGCCCTGCGCCGCGCCGCCAGCCCGTCACGGCCGCATCTGTGCGTCAGCCGGCCACCAGCTGCCGCGCCAATGCCGCCATGGCCTCGGCCGACCGATCCGCCGGCGCGATGACCGGCGCGGTGGCGAAGGCGGGGAAGTTGCGCGTGGTGGACGCGGCATAGCCGGGGTCGTAGTGCCTGGCCAGCAGCTCGCGCACCACCGCTTCGACCTCGCCCGCGCGGACCTGCGCCTGCCAGGCTTCCACCTGCGCCCGTCCGCGCAACTGCACCAGGGCGTCGAGGCGCTGGCAGAAGAACTCGGGGTCGGTGGCGAAGAAGGCGTAGTCCTCCAGCAGCAGCCGCACGCGCTCTTCGTCGGACAGTTCCAGCCGCAGGCAGGCGCTGGCGCGCATGGCCGCGATCAGCGCCTCGGGCACGGCGAGGTTGCCCACCTTGCGGCTCTCGCTCTCCACGAACACCGGCCGGGTGGAGTCGAAGCGCCGCAGCCGGTCCCATACCAGGGTGTCGAAGCCCTTTTGCGAAGGCTGCGGCTGCCCGGGAATCAGGCCCAGCACCGAGCTGCGGTGGCTGGCCAGCCCCTCCAGGTCCAGCACCTGGGCGCCGGCGGCCTCCAGGGCCTGCAGCAGCCGCGTCTTGCCCGAGCCGGTGGGTCCACAAACGACGCGGTAGGTGAGGCGCTGGACGAGCTGTGGCAGCGCCGCCAGCACCGCGCCGCGGAAGGCCTTGTAGCCGCCCTCGACCAGGTGCACGCGGAAGCCGATCTGCCCCAGCACCAGCGCCAGCGAGCCGCTGCGCTGGCCGCCGCGCCAGCAGTACACCAGCGGGTTCCAGTGCTTGGGCTTGTCCATCACCTCGCGTTCGATGTGGCGCGCGATGTTGGCCGCCACCAGGGCGGCGCCGCGCTTGCGCGCCTCGAAGGGGCTGACCTGCTTGTAGAGGGTGCCGACCTCGCGCCGCTGGTCGTCGTCGAGCGAGGGCCAGTTGACGGCGCCGGGCAGCCGGTCCTCGGCGTATTCGGATTCGCTGCGGGCATCGATCACCGCGTCGAACTGCGCCAGCCGCGCGATCGCGTCGGCGGCGGCGACGGTGTGCACGCTCATCGCAACAGCTTCTTCAGTTCCGGCCAGACGTTGTCCAGCATCAGGGGTTGCGCCTCCTCGGCGGGGTGGATGCGGTCACGCTGGAACAGCTTCAGCGGATCGGGGCCGTCGGCCACGTTCTTCAGGAAGAAGGGCACGACCGCCGCCTTGTGCTGCGCCGCCACCTTCTCGAACAGGCCGGCGAAGCGGTTGGCGTAGTCGGTGCCGTAGTTGGGCGGCACCTGCATGCCCACCAGCAGCACCTTGGCGCCGGCCTTCTGCGCCGCCTGCGTCATCTGCGACAGGTTGTCCTCGGTCATCTGCAGCGGCAGCCCGCGCAGGGCGTCGTTGCCACCCAGCTCGATGACCACGTGGGTCGGCTTGTGCTGGGCGAGCAGGGCGCCCAGGCGCGAGCGGCCACCCGAGGTGGTGTCGCCGCTGATGCTGGCATTGACCACCCGGGCGGCGATCTTTTCCCTGGCGAGCCGCTGTTCCAGCAAGGCCACCCAGCCGGTGCCCCGCTTGAGGCCATACTCGGCGCTGAGCGAGTCGCCCACCACCAGGATGACCGGCGCGGGCGCACCGAAGG
>JAEZKX010000114.1 GCA_023436025.1 Pseudomonadota bacterium
CCGCGTGGCCGCGGGCGCTCGCGCCCTGACGGCCGCATGACGGCCGCCACCGCGCTTCAGGCGGCGCTCGCGGCGGTCGCCGCGCAGGACGGCGTGGACGGCTGCGCGCTGGTCGACCTCGCCACCGGCATGGTGCTGCAATGGGTGGGGCCGCCGGACCACCTGCCCGTGGCCGAGGCCGCCAGCGACTACTGGCGCCTGTGCGACCGCCAGAAGGCCTTCGCCGTGCTCGGTGCGCCGCGCGCGCAGGTCATCATCCACGCGCACAAGCGCGTGACCATCGTGCGCTGCGGCGAGGGCCTGCTGCTGGTCACCGTCTCCGACGAGAACGTCGCCGTCGACTGGGCTCGCTGGAAGCGCTCCACCGGCGAGCTGCACGCCCTGGCCGGCGCACTCTGAGTTTTCCGGGCGCGGCCGATTGCGTTCAGGCCGCGCACCGTTGCCCCCCGTACGCAGCAAAAAAAGGAAGTAAAGTGGCCACGATCAAGCAATCCCTGGAGGAGCTCCTCACCCTGGACGGCGCGCTGTGTGCCGCCGTCGTCGATTCGGCCAGCGGCATGATGCTGGGCTCGGCCGGCGCCGGCGTCGACCTGGAAGTCGCCGCCGCCGGCAATACCGAGGTGGTGCGCGCCAAGACCAAGACCATGCGGGCCCTGGGCCTGAACGACGTCATCGAGGACATCCTCATCACGCTCGGCCGCCAGTACCACATCATCCGTCCCATGGCCCGCAAGGACGGCGTGTTCATCTACTACGTGCTCGACAAGCAGCGCGCCAACCTCGCGATGGCGCGCCGCAAGTGCGCCGACGTCGACAAGGAACTGAACTTCTGAGATTCAGGCGGGCTCCTCCTCGGCCGCCTCGCCGAGGAGGGCCCGGTCGACCACGTCGGCCGTCAGCGTCGGCGCGAACGCCTCGATGAAGGCGTACACGTAGCGCCGCAGGTAGTCGCCCCGACGCACCGCCAGCCGGGTGACATTGACGCCGAACAGCGGCCCGGCATCGATGGCGCGCAGCTCGCCGTCGCGCTCGGGATCGAAGGCGATGGTGGCGACCACCCCCACGCCCATGCCCAGCGCCACGTAGGTCTTGACCACGTCGGCGTCCATGGCGGCCAGCACCACGTCCGCTTCCAGGCCCGCGCGCGCGAAGGCCGCGTCGATCAGCGTGCGGCCGCTGAAGCCGGGGCAATAGGTGATGAGCGGATGGCGCGCCAGTTCCTGCAAGGTCAGGGGGCGCTGCAGCAGCGCATGGCCCGGGGGCACCACCACGCAGTGCGTCCAGCGGTAGCAGGGCAGCGCCACCAGCTGCGCGTGCCGCGCCAGCGCCTCGGTGGCGATGCCCACGTCGACATCGCCGGCGGCGAGCATCTGCGCCACTTGCTGCGGCGAGCCCTGCTGCAGCTGCAGCCGCACCAGCGGAAAGGCGGCGCGGAAGTCCTGCACCGCCTCCGGCATCGCATAGCGCGCCTGCGCGTGCGTGGCGCCGATGCGCAGCAGCCCCGACTCGGGCGCGGCGAAGTCGCGGCTGGCCTGGCGCAAGCTGGCACTGTCCTGCACCAGCCGTTCGATCAGCGGGAGCACATGCGCGCCCGGCGGTGTCAGGCCGGTGAGGCGCTTGCCGAAGCGCGTGAACAGGGTGATGCCGAGCTCCTGCTCCAGTTCGCGGATCTGCCGGCTGACGCCCGGCTGCGAGGTGTGCAGGGCCTGCGCGGCTTCCGTCAGGTTGAAGCCGCTGCGCACGGCCTCGCGCACGGTGCGCAACTGCTGGAAGTTCATGCGGTGCATTGTGCGAAGGCGCGCGCCGCGCGCCAACGACCGTTTTCTCAGTTCCTTATTCCTGCTTCCGCCGGGGCCAGCCGGCGAAACGGCGCCTCCCCGCCCGGGCGGCGCAGCTGCGCCGGCAGGCCCAGCTCCCAGGCCAGGTAGTCACGAAAGCCCGCATCGCGCTGCGCCTGGTCGGTCGCCGCGTAGCCGCCGTAGTAGCAGTCGTCCTCGCCGGTGAGCTTGCCTTCGTCTCCGCTGGCGGTGGGCAGCTGCGCCTCGAACCAGGCGCGGTTGCCGCCGAGGATGGCGCGCGCCGCATGGCCGCTGTGCAGCAGCGCGCTGGCGACGCGCTGCGCCAGCACGCCGTCGGCCGACGTCACGAGCACTTCCTGCGTCGCCTGGTGCGGCGGCGGCAGCAGCGAGGGCAGCCGCTGCGGCGCGATGAAGGCGGCGTGTGCGATGTGGCGTTGGCGGAACTGCAGGCTGTCGTCGACGTCGACGATGCGCGCGGCACCGGCCCGCGCGAGATCCCAGGCCGGCGCCGGCGCGATCCAGGCGGCCTCGGGCAGCAGCGGATCGCGCAGCACGCGGCCGGGCTCGTCGCCGGTCTCCAGCGCCGCATCATGCGGGGGCGTGTGCAGGTAGACCTCCAGTCCCCCCAGCTGTGCCAGCCAGGCGGCCGTGCTGGCCGCGCGCACGCCGTCCCAATCGGCGAGCACCACACGGGCGTTGCGGGTGCCGATGTAGTCGTCGCTGGCCTGCACCAGCTGGCCGCCAGGCGCCCAGCGCCAGCCGCTCAGGTGGCCGGCACGGTATTCCTCCTTCGTGCGGATGTCGAAGCGGTAGAGGGTGCGCCCGGCGTCGGCCTGCAGGGCCGCCACTTCGCCCGCGGACAGCCGGCGCACGCC
>JAEZKX010000125.1 GCA_023436025.1 Pseudomonadota bacterium
CCGCTGGAAGCGTTCCTGGCCCAGGCCGGCGGCCTGGGCGACAAGCTGCACTGCCTGCTGCTGCAACTGCCCCCGAGCTTCGCCTTCGACCCGGCCGTGGCGGCGCCCTTCCTGCGCCTGCTGCGCGCTGGGTTCGCCGGCCACGTCGCCTGCGAACCGCGGCATGCGAGCTGGTTCGCG
Source organism: Pseudomonadota bacterium (assembly GCA_023436025.1). Classification (GTDB taxonomy): domain Bacteria; phylum Pseudomonadota; class Gammaproteobacteria; order Burkholderiales; family Burkholderiaceae_C; genus Ramlibacter. The sequence goes on from JAEZKX010000125.1 coordinate 181, forward strand.
GGCGAGGCCGATGCGCTGCTGCGCGACTTCGCGGTGGCACGGGTGCTGGCCGACCCGGTGCGCCACGAGGCCGGCCGGATGCCGGGCGGCTGGCCCGGCCTGGTGTACCTGCGGTTGCACGGCGCGCCGCGCATGTACTACTCGGCCTACGAGCGGCCGCTGTTGCAGGCATTGGCGCTGCGCCTGCAGCAGGCGCGCGCCCAGGCGCAGGAGGTCTGGTGCATCTTCGACAACACGGCCTCGGGCGCGGCGGTGCGCGACGCGCTGCTGCTGGCGCAGTTGCTGCAGCCGCCGCCGGCGCGCTGAGGCCCGGCCGCCTCAGACGTAAGGCTGCGACAGCTCCTCCGCCGCCAGCACGCGCTGCACCGCCGGGCGCTCCAGCATGCGTTTCAGGTAAGGGCCCAGGTGCGGCAGTTCGCGGGCCTTGCCGTACGAGAAGTTGCGCGTCCAGCGCGACAGGGTGAAGACGTAGGCATCGAGCGCGGAATACTGCGCGCCCTGGAACCACGGCCCGCCGTGCCTGGCCAGCTCGCCTTCGATCTGCTGGAACAGCGCCACCAGCCGCGCATGCGACTGCGCCTTCACCTGGGCGGCGCCGTCGGTGTTGCCGGCATCCACCCAGCGCTCCGGATAGAAGTAGGACACCATCGTGGCCTGCACTGTGTTCGTGAACCACATCAGCCACTTGTAGAAGTGGGCGCGCTCCACGGTGCCCACAGGCGGCGCCAGCCGGGCCTGCGGATGCGCGTCGCACAGGTAGAGCGCGATGGCGGCCGTCTCGTAGAGCACCAGATCGCCGTCGGTCAGGACCGGGATCAGGCCATTCGGATTGAGTCGCAGGTAGGCCGGCTCCTTGTGCCGGTTCTGCATGCGGTCGACCAGCACGCGCTGGTACGGCAGGCCCAGTTCCTCCAGCACGATGTGGGGCACCATGGAGGCGGTGCTGGGGTAGTAATGAAGTTGCAGGGTCATGGTGTCGTCACGCCGAACAGGGACGCGCCGTTCTCCCAGGCCACCTTGCGCGCCACGTCGGGCGGCAGGTCGCCCAGCCAGGTGCGGTAGCCCTTCATCAGGTCGTCGTAGTCCTGCCAGCGTTGGTTGATCCAGGTGTCCGAACCGATCACGAAGCGCGTGGGGTACTTGAGCACCAGCGCGCGCCATTCCGGACACAGCTTGCCGCCTTCGCAGGTGAGGCCGGGCCGGTACGAGAGTTCGCCCACCAGCCGCGGGTAGCGCGCCAGCATCTGCTCGACCCGCGCCACCGGCGCGCCGCCGATGCCGGTGTGGGCCCAGATCAGGCGCGTGTCGCGCCCGCGCGAAGGCGTGTGCGCCATCAGCAGGTCGACCGCCGCGTCATCGACATGCGCCAGCACCGCCAGGTTCTTCTGCTCGGCCAGCACCATCAGCTTGCGCGCCACCGGCCCGTTGGCGTTGGCGCTGTCGTACAGGTGGAACTCGCCGATGCCGCGGTAGGGACCGGCGGCGGTGCCGCGCGCAAGCTCGGCCAGCACCATGTCTTGGATGGTGTCGTCGCGGAACCAGTTGCTGTAGTCGGCGCGGTTGCGGTACAGCCGCACGAAGGGCACGACGGTGACGCCGGCCTGCCGCGTCTCGGGCGCCTGCGCCAGCGATTTCGTGCCGTCGTTGGGCCGCGAGTTGGAGATGATGGCGCGCACGCCGTTGCGCTGCATGCGGGCCAGCACATCGGCGATGGGATGCGGCCCCTCGACGCCGTTGAAGGCTTCCTCGTTGTAGTGGAGGTGGGCGTCGAACAGCGGGCCCGCATAGTCGGCCGCCGCCACCGCGCCCGCGGCCAGGGCCGCCGCCAGCACAACGAGGACGCGCATCACGCCAGGTGCTTGGCGAAGAACTCCAGCGTGCGCTGGCGTGCCAGCTGCGCCGACGGCGCGTCGTAGGAGCCGCGCTGGTCGCAGTTGAAGCCGTGGTTGGCGTGGTAGACGTGCACCTCCACCTCGGGGTGCGCCTTCTTGAAGGCTTCCACGCTGTCCAGCGGAATCCAGTGGTCCTGGTCGCCGAAGTGGGCGATCACCGGGCAGCGCGGCTTGCGCGCGACTTCGTCGGGCGTGGTGACGCCGCCGCCGTAGTAGGCCGATGCGGCGCTCAGTCCGTCGAGCGTGCAGGCCGCCCGCCAGGTGAGCAGGCCGCCGTAGCAGTAGCCGACGATGCCCACCTTGCCGGCCTGGGCGGCGTAGTCGATGGCGGCCTGGATGTCCTGCATCACGCCGGGGGCGGGCAAGGCCTCGGTGGCTGTCTTCAGCGCCATGCCGGCGCCCATGTCGGCCTCTTCGTAGCCCAGCTCCACCTGCGGCTTGACGCGGTGGAAGATGGCCGGCGCGACCGCGAGGTAGCCGTCGGCGGCATAGCCGTCGGCCACGGCGCGGATGTGCGAGTTGACGCCGAAGATCTCCTGGATCACGACGATGCCGCCCTTGGGCTTGCCGGCCGGCTGGGCCACGTAGGCGGGGATGGAAGCGCCGTCGGCAGGCTTGAGGTCGATGAACTGGCCCATGTTGCGTGTCTCCTGATGCAATGCCAAAAGGCGCGAGCTTCCCTCATCCGCACCCTGGCCGTCAACCGGCGCGACGGCGCCGGCATTTGATTTAATGGCGCGACGGCCGCAAGGCGTGGCTGGGGAGGATGCGAAGGTGCAGGAACAGGTTCTGTTGGTCACCGGCGGCGGCCGCGGCATCGGCGCCGCCACGGCCGCGCTGGCCGCGCGCAAGGGTTGGGCGGTGGCCGTCAACTACGCGCGCAACGAAGCGGCGGCGCAAGCGGTGGTGCAGGCCATCCGCGCAGAGGGCGGCCGCGCCCTCGCGGTGCAGGGCGACGTCGCCGACGAAGCCCAGGTGCTCGCGCTGTTCGCGCAAGTCGACCGCGAACTCGGCCGCCTGACGGCGCTGGTCAACAATGCCGGCGTCGTCGACGTGGCGCGGCGCGTGGACGAAATGGACCTCGCTCGCCTGCGCCGCATGTTCGACGTCAACGTGATCGGCAGCATCCTGTGCGCGCGCGAGGCGGTGAAACGCATGAGCACGCGCCATGGCGGGCGCGGCGGCGCGATCGTCAACCTGTCGAGCGCGGCGGCGCGGCTGGGCTCGCCCGGCCAGTACGTGGACTACGCGGCGGCCAAGGGCGCCATCGACACCTTCACCATCGGGCTGGCCAAGGAAGTGGCGGCCGAGGGTATCCGCGTCAACGCAGTGCGCCCGGGGCTGATCGAGACCGAGATCCACGCCTCGGGCGGCCTGCCCAACCGCGTGCAGCACCTGGCGCATCTCGTGCCCATGCAGCGCGGAGGCACGGCCGAGGAAGTGGCACAGGCCGTCGTGTGGCTGCTGTCCGCCGAGGCCAGCTACACCACCATGGCCCTGGTCGACGTGTCGGGAGGGCGCTGATGGCGATCACGCTTTATTGGGAAGACCTGCAACCGGGCCAGGTGCGCGAACTCGGCACCATCTCGGTCACGGCCGAGGAGATCAAGGAGTTCGCGGGCAAGTACGACCCGCAGCCCTTCCACCTCGACGAGACCGCGGCGAAGCATTCGATCTTCGGCAGCCTGGCCGCCAGCGGCTGGCAAACGGCCTGCCTGGCCATGCGCCTGACGGTCGACAACCTGCTGCGCGGCTCCAGCAGCAAGGGTTCGCCGGGACTGGAAAGCCTGAAGTGGATCAAGCCCGTCTACCCGGGCGACCAGCTGTCGCTGCGCCACACCATCATGGAGTCGCGGCCGCTCAAGTCGCGTCCCGACACCGGCCTGGTGCTGTCGCGCTGGGAGCTGTTCAACCAGCACGGCGACAAGGTGCTGGAGATGGAGGGCTACGGCATGTTCGGGCGGCGGCAACCGGCGGGCCAGGAAGAGTCAAGAGGTTGCTCGTAGCCGCGCGCCTGGACGTCGGTGGTTTGCAGCCGATTCCGTGGTGCTGCCGATGCCAGTTGTAGAAGTGATTCCACCGCGGCAAGGCCGCCGGGCCCGGCAACCTCGGGGCGCGGATGCGTGCCTCGGCTGGCTCGGCGCCTACACCGTGGCTCCGAACAAGGTGCCCACCGCATAGGTGAGCGCCATCGCCAGCGCGCCCCAGAAGCCGACACGCGCCGCGCCCTTGGCGGCCGAGGCCCCGCCTGCGCGCCCGGCGATCGCACCCAGGAGTACCAGCAGCGCAAGCGAGGTGACCGTCACGGCGAGCGTGGCGCTGGCGGCCGGCATGCGCCACGCCACCGCCAGGGGCACCACGGCGCCTGCGGTGAAGGAGGCGGCGGAAGCCAGGGCCGCCTGCACCGGCCGGGCCTGCGTGGTGCTGGAGATGCCCAGCTCGTCGCGGGCGTGCGCTTCCAGCGCGTTGCTGGCCATAAGTTGCGCCGCTACCTCGTCGGCCAGCGCCGGATCGACCCCGCGCGCGACGTAGATGCCCGCGAGCTCCTGACGCTCGGCCGCAGGCTGGGCGCGCAGCTCCCGGCGTTCGCGCTCCAGGTCCGAACGCTCCGTGTCGGCCTGCGAACTGACAGAGACGTACTCACCCGCCGCCATGGACATCGCGCCGGCGACAGTGCCGGCAACCCCGGCGGCGAGGATGGCGCCGGGCGTCGCACCGCCGGCCGCCACGCCGAGCACCAGGCTGGCGGTGGAAACGATGCCGTCGTTGGCGCCCAGCACGGCGGCGCGCAGCCAGCCGATGCGCGTGGAACGGTGCCCTTCGCGATGCCGCATGCCGGCCTGCCACCCGCCGCGCCTCACCACGCACTCCCCGCGCACGCCCGATCGGGCCGGAAGGACGCTGCGAGCGGCGGCCACTGCCCACCGGGCCGGGTCGGCAAGCTGCCACGCCCCTTGCGCGCCTGCATGGCCGCGCGGGCGCAAGCGTGCGCCTGGCGTTCTGAAAGGAAACGGTGCATGGCAGACCTCAGGCGGAATGCGGGAAGCTCAGTATCGGCGCAGTCGTCTTCGGCAGGCGACGCCCGGCCACGGACGCGCTGACGCGCCTCCACGGCACGGAGCACGGAGCACGGAGCACGGAGCACGGAGCACGGAG
>JAEZKX010000147.1 GCA_023436025.1 Pseudomonadota bacterium
GTCGCGCGTGGCCACCATCGGGATGGCCGCGTCGGGCGCCTCCAGGCCGGGCAGCACGCCGGCGGTGGCCGCGATGGCCGCCATGGGCAGGAGGTTCTCGAAGAAGGAGCCGGGCCGCAGGTGCAGCAGGTCGAGGCCGTCGATGGCATCGAGCCGGCGCTCCTGTGCATGCAGGCCTTCGATGGGGCCGGTGCCGGCGGGCAGCTCCGCGCCGATGCTGGAGAGGTTGACCACGCGCCGCACGCCGGCGCCCTGCAGCGCCCGCGCCACCGCGGCGCCGATGCGGTCCTGCGCGGCGCGCATGTCCGGCTCGGTGTGGCAGGGCGGGATCATGGCGTAGACGCCGGCGGCGCCGCTGAAGGCGCGCTGCAGGAAGGCGGGGTCGCCGAGGTCGCCGGCGGCGGCTTCGGCGCCTTCGGCCACCAGCGGCGCGAGGGTGGCGGCCTGGCGCCCCACCACCCGCACGGGGTGGCCGGCGGTCAGCAGCAGCCGGGCGAGGCGGGAGGTGATCTGGCCGTTGGAGCCGAGCAGAACGAACATGGTGGAGTCCTTGGTGGGTGGAAGGTGAACGCATCGTGCCGGCCGCTGGCGTGCGGAAAAAGTGCCCGCCACGGAACCCATTGTTCAGGGATACTGGACACATGAACCTGGCGCGCCTGGAGGTCTTCGTCGCGGTCTGCGGCACCGGCAGCTTCACCCGTGCCGCCGACCAACTGGGCATCACCAAGTCGGCGGCCAGCCAGCAGGTGGGCACGCTGGAGCGCGAGCTGGGCGTGCAGTTGCTGCACCGTTCCACGCGCCGGCTGACGCTCACCGATGCCGGCACGGGCCTGCTGGCGGATGCGCGCGCCCTGCTGGAGCAGGCGCAGCAGCTGGCCGAACGCACCCGCGGGCAGGCCGGCGAACTGGCCGGCACCCTGCGCCTGACCTCGGCCGAGGAAACGGCGGCCTCGGTGGCGCCCGTGATCGCGGAGTACCTGCGGCGCCATCCGCGCATGCAGGTGGAATACCGGCCCAGCGACCGCCTGCTGGACCTGGTGGCCGAAGGCCTGGACCTGAGCCTGCGCACCACCGGCCGGCGCGACTCGCAGCTGCGCGCGGCGACCCTGGCCACCTTCGACGTCTGGTGCGTGGCGGCGCCGGCCTACCTGGCCGAGCGCGGAACGCCGCGCCGCCTGGCCGACCTGGCGGCGCATGCATGGATCGCCTTCACGCCGATCCCGCATCCGTGGACGCTCCACACCCGCGACGGCAGCCAGTCGGTGCGGCTGCAGCGCACGCTGAGCACCTCCAGCACCACGGGTGGCCGCGCGCTGGCGGCGGCCGGCGCCGGCGTCTTCGCCGGGCCGCAATACATCCTGCAGGCGGAGGTCGAGGCGGGCCGGCTGGTGCGGCTGCTGCCGGCGGTGAAGCTGCCGCAGGTGACGCTCTACGCGGCCTGGCCGGGGCGCGGCGAGCCGCCGGCCAAGACGCGCGCCTTCATCGAGCTGGCCAAGGCACGGCTGCGGCCCGCGTGAGGCCGCGTTGTCGCGCGCCTACATGCGGCCCGGCAGCCAGGTGGCCAGCGGCGGCCAGGCGTAGATCAGCCAGGCCAGGAACAGGATCATCAGCCAGTAGGGCGCCACGCCCTGGAAGATCTCGCGCACGGTGAGCTGCTTGTCGGGCACCGAGGCCTTGACCACGAACACGCTCATGCCGAAGGGCGGGGTCAGCACGCCGGCCTCGATGACCAGGATGCCGATCAGCGCGAAGACGATGGGATCGAAGCCGAACGCCATGGCGATGGGCCAGAAGATCGGCACGGTCAGCAGCATGATGGAGATGCTGTCGATCATGCAGCCCATGATGAACCAGACGCAGACCATGAACAGCAGCGTGCCGGTGGGGCCCAGTCCCCAGGACTCCAGCAGCGCCTGCACTTCCTGCGGCAGGCCGTTGAGCGCGACCAGCTTGCTGAACATGGTGGCGGTCAGAAGCAGCAGCATGATGGGCGTCACCGTGCGGCCGGACTCGACGAAGGCGTCGTAGATGCCGCGCCAGCGCATGCCCTTGGCCCAGGCGACCACCAGCGCGCCGACCATGCCGACCGCGCTGCCCTCGGTGGGGGTGAAGAAGCCGAACCAGATGCCGCCCAGCGTCAGCACGATCAGGAGCGCCACGTAGAGCGCGCCCAGCGTCTGCCCGCGCTGCGGCGGCAGCTCCTCCGCCGCGTCGCCTTCCGGCGCGGCCTGCGGCCGCAGCTTGGCGAAGAGGGCGCAGTACAGCGCGTACAGGCTGGCCAGCAGCAGCCCGGGCAGCACGCCGGCGGCAAACAGCTTGCCGACCGACTGCTCCGTGAGGATGGCCCAGACGATCATGAACACCGAAGGCGGGATCAGCAGGCCCAGCACCGAGCTGCCGGCGATGCAGCCGGTGGCGAAGCTGCGGCTGTAGCGGCTGGCCCGCATGACGGGGTAGGCCACGTGGCTGAAGGCCGCGGCGGCTGCCACGCCGACGCCGGTGACGGCGGCGAACACCGCGTTGCCGCCCACGGTGGCCACCGCCAGGCGGCCCGGCACGCCGCGCAGGCGCCGGTTGACCACATTGAACAGGTCGGCCGCCGCGCCCGAATGCGCGATCAGCATGCCCATGACCGTGAAGCAGGGGATGACGACGAAGTTGTAGTCCTTGATGCCGGAGAGCGCCGTCTGCCCCAGCAGGTCCATGGCCGGCCACAGGCCGCCCAGCGCGATGTAGAGGCCGAACATGGCGCTGCCGGCGAACGCGAAGATCACGGGCACGCCCGCGACCACCAGCCCCACCAGCACCAGCAGTGCGGCCCAGGTTTCAACGAACACGGAGATCCTCCTGCAGCCCGCGCGGGGCCTCATCTTCTTCCTGCGCGGGCGCGGGGCCGCCGCGCAGGGCCTCCACCAGCAGGCCCACGCACACGGCAGCGCCCACGATCCACAGCACCAGCGTGCCGAAGCGCAGTGGCCAAGCCGGCAGCCGGAAGGCATCGTTGCCGTAGAACTCGCCGCTCATCCAGCCGGAGATGGCGGGCTCCCATCCCGAGACCGCGAACACCAGGAACAGCGCGGCGCCGATGGACCACGCCGCCACTTCGAGCACCGCGCGCACCGCCGGCGGCACGCGTTCGAGGAAGAAGGTCACGCGCAGCAGCTTGCCCTCGCGCATGGCATGCGGCGCCTGCAGGAAGGTCAGCAGCACCAGGCCGGCGCCGGTGAGTTCCGCGGTGCCCGCGAACGGGCGGTTGAACAGCAGGCGGCCGAGCACGTCGTAGCAGATCACGGCCACCATCGCGGCCAGCACGAGGCCGCCGAGCACATGCAATCCGAGCAGCGCACGGGCTATCCATGGCTTCATATCTTGTCCTTTCGGGAGGGAAGGAAAAACCAGGCGCAACAGCCCGCGGCCACCAGGGCGCCGGCCACCAGCACCACCGACAGGTGGGGCGGCAGCGGCAGCGCACCGGCGATCCAGGCGCCGAGGGCGCCCGCGGTCATGTGCACCGTGCCGGTGGCCGCGGTGGCCAGGCCGGCTTGTTGCGGCGCGTGCTGCAGCACCAGCGCGAACGCCGCGGGAAACACCATGCCGTGGCCCACTGCGTACAGCGTGAGCGCGGCGCCCCACAGCCACAGCACGGGCCACCATAGCGTGGCTGCCAGCAGCGCCATGCCCAGCGCCACCATCGCCAGGCCGCCCGCCATGTGGGTCGCGCTGGCGGTGGCCGCGCGCACGCGCACCCACTGGTTGCCCAGGGCGAAGCCCAGGAAGGAGACGCCCAGCAGGCCGGCGATGGCGCCGCCGCTGGCACCGGTGGAGGCCTGCAGCGCAGGTGGCCCGGCCGCGGCGACGATGAAGAAGGGCGCAGCGGCACAGGAAAAGGCCAGTGTCGGCCGTTGCACGTTCCGCTCGCGCGCGAGGGCCAGCCAGGCCGAGGCGTCGGGTCGCCGTGTGGCCACGGGCCGCGTCTCGCGGTGCGCGCGCCAGGCCCACAGCGCGGCGGCGGCGACCGCCAGTGCGATGAGGACCAGCGGCGCCCGCCACGAGAAGAGGCTGGCCAGCGCCCAGGCCAGCGGCGGAGTGATGGCTGGCGCGATGGCGAACACCATGGACAGCACGGCCATGCTGCGCTGCAACTGCGCGCCCTGGAACCGGTCGCGCAGGCTGGCGCGCGGCACCACCAGGCAGGTCGCGAGCCCCAGGCCAGTGGCGAAGCGGCCCACCAGCAGCGT
>JAEZKX010000160.1 GCA_023436025.1 Pseudomonadota bacterium
GTCGTCCGCCATGGCCATGCCACGGTGCGTCCGGACGGCTCGGCCAGCCGCTCGCGGCACCTGGCGGCCGCCGGCGACCGCGGGACCATGACGCGCGACGTCACCGCCAGCCGCGACGCGTCCGGCAACGTCGGCCGGTCGCGCACCACCACGCTCACCGATGCAGCCACCGGGAACAGCGCGCACATCGACCGCAGCTACAGCCGCACCGACGCCGGCGTGACGGCGCAGCGCAGCATCAGCTGCCGGGATGCCTCGGGCGCATCGATCAGCTGCCGCTAGAAGGGGAGGGCGATGAGAACGCACACCTTCTGCGTCGTGTTCATCCTGGCCGCGACGCTCGCCGGTTGCGCGCGCGGCCAGGGCCCGCGCGCAGCGCGCGCCGCCCAGGAGCTCCAGCAGCGCTTCGCGCTGGCCGACCGCAACGCCGACGGTCGCCTCGACCGCGAGGAAGCCCGCGCCGGCATGCCCTGGGTCCACGCCAACTTCGATGTCATCGACGTGCAGCGCACGGGCGCCGTCAGCATGGAACAGGTGCGCCAGCACGCGCTCGCCAACGCGCGCCAGCGCAAGGCCGGCGCGGGGGGATTCTGAGGCAGGCGGCGCCCCGCGCTGAGCCGTCGACAGCCTGGGCGGCATGCAGCCCCTTGATCCGGGGCGAGGCGGACAGGAAAATGCCGCACAAGCACGCCTCGCATGGCGCGGCCCGTCCGTGCAGCCGGCCCCGCCAGGTCGGAACGGCCTTGGCGAAGGGCGGGCCGCAGCTGCGAAGCGCAGGATTCGACACGACATCGTCCTTCCCTGGACGATGGCCGTGCTGCGCGCGGACTTGTCCGCGCCGTCCTCCCAAGCGACCAGCGAGGTAAGCCATGGAGATCCAGCCCGCGAATCCGCACAAGGTCCGCATGCAAGCCATCATGGACGCGCTTTCGCGCGGCGACGGGCGGCCGTTCGGACAGGCGATGGCCGAGGACTTCACCTGGGTGGTGCCGGGGTCGAATGCCTGGTCCGGCCGCTACGAAGGCCTGCGCGCGGTGCGCGAACGCCTGCTCGGCCCGTTGTTCGCGCAGTTCGCCGACACCTATACCAACACGCCCGTGCGCATCATCGCGGAAGGCGACCTGGTGGTCGTGGAGGCACGTGGCCGCGTCACCACGCGGCGCGGGCTGCGCTACGACAACAGCTACTGCTACGTTTGCCGCTTCGCGGCTGACGGCCTGCTGCACGAAGTGGTGGAGTACATGGACACGCAGCTCGTGGCCGAGGTGCTGGAGCCGCCGCAGCGGCCCGAGTGAGCGTCAGGCCTTGCCCGTGCGCGGCGCGGGCAGTTTCAGCACGCCGGTCGCCAGCGCCGTCCCCGCCACGATCACCACGCCGCACACCAGCATCCAGGACGTGACTTCCTCGCCCAGGAACACGGCACCGTAGAAGATCGCGAACACCGGCAGCACGAAGGTCACCGCCACGGCGCGCGCCGGCCCCACCTGGTCGATCAGCCGGAAGAACAGGATGAAGGCGATGCCGGTGCACAGCACGCCCACCACGACGGCCGCACTCCAGGCCTGGATGCCGGGCGCCTGCGCCGGCCACAGCCACCAGGCGGGCAGGGCCAGGCCCAGGGTCGCGCCCACCTGGCTGCCGGTGGCCATGGTCAGCGACGGCACGCCGGCCAGGTAGCGCTTGGCCGCGTTGGCGGAGAAGCCGTAGGACACCGAGGCCACGATGCAGGCCAGCACCGCCCAGGCGGGCGCGACGCCGGAGGCGGCCGGCTTGAAGCTGGCCTTGCCCCAGGCGAGCATGGCGACGCCGGCGAAGCCGATGACCAGGCCCACCATGCGCGAGCCGCTCGGCCGGTCCTTCAGCCACAGCCAGCCGATCAGCGCGCCGAACAGCGGCACGGTGGCGTTGAGGATGGCCGACAGGCCGGTGGTGATGGCCAGCAGCGCATAGGAGAACAGCAGGAAGGGCACGCCGGCGTTGAGCACGCCCAGCGGCAGGATCACCTTCCAGTGGCGCCGCAGTTCGGGCCACTGGCCGCGCAGCACCAGCAGCGGCAGCAGGAACAGCGAGGCGATGCCCACCCGCACCGCCGCCGTGGCGACGAAGCCGAAGTCCACCACCGCATAGCGCATGAAGAGGAAGGACGCTCCCCAGATCGCGGCCAGCAGCAGGAAGTCGAGCGCGGAGGCAAGCGGCATGGCTGGCTAGTGTGCCCGGGGGCGGCGCCGCGGCACCGCGTCACTGATGAAAGTTGCGCGCAGAACTGATGCATCCTTCACATCAATGCGCCTTCCAGCTTCAGAAGCGCTGTCTTGCGTTCCAGCCCGCCGGCGTAGCCCGTCAGCCCGCCGGCCGCGCCCAGCACCCGGTGGCAGGGCACGACGATGCTGAGCGGGTTGCGGCCCACCGCCGCGCCCACGGCCCGCGCCGCCTGCGGCCGCCCGAGTGCCCGGCCCAGGGCCGCGTAGCTGCTGGTGCGGCCGGACGGGATGGCCAGCAGCGCCTGCCACACGCTTTGCTGGAAGGGCGTGCCCCAGGCCAGGTCCAGCGGCAGCTCGAAGCGCGTGCGCCGGCCGCCGAAGTAGTCGGCCAGCTGCGCCGCCGCGGCTTGCAGCACGGGATGGTCGGGGCGCTCGGGCCAGTCGATCGTGGCGGGCCCGTGGCGTTGGCCGTGGAACCAGACACCGGCCAGTCCGCCTTCGCCGGCGGCCAGCAGCATGGGGCCGAGCGGGCTCGCGTAGCGGGCGCAGACGAATAAGCGGTTGGTCTTCATTTTCAGTCCTTTCCTACAGGGCGCTCCAGGCCCGCACCACGGCGTAGCTGCGCCAGGGCTTCCAGGCCTGCGACGCCGCCTCGGCTTCGCGCGCCGGCTGCTTCGCCTGCTGCACGCCCAGGGCCTTGTGCAGGGCGACGTCGCCAGCCGGGAAGGCGTCGGGCCAGCGCAGCGCCCGCATGGCGATGTACTGCGCCGTCCAGTCGCCGATGCCCGGCAGCGCCTTCAGCGCGGCGACGGTCGCCGGCACGTCGGCACCCGGATGCAGCTGCAGCGTGCCCGCGG
>JAEZKX010000200.1 GCA_023436025.1 Pseudomonadota bacterium
TGCCCGGCCGGCGCTTCCAGGTTGTACTTGGTCAGGCCGGTCGCGACGATGCGCCGGCGCAGGGCCGCGGCGCGGTCCAGCTCCACGGCGTCGAACGCGGCATGCTGCAGCAGGTGCTCCAGGTCGCTGGGCTGGCGGGCATCGAAATGGATGCCGCGCGTGTCCATCACCCAGGACAGCGGCCGCACCAGGTCCGCACCGAGCCCGACGGAGCGCACGAAGCCGTCCTCGGCGCGGATGATCCCGACGCCGGCGGGCAGGCCGGGCGGCGGCGCAGCGGCCCCCCACAGCAGGAGTTGCGCGCCGGGTGGCACCGCGCGGCCCGTGCGCACATGCCGCACGTCGGCGCGACCGGTGAAGGCGCGCACGTGCGCGCGCTTGCGCAACGAGAAGCCGTGGGCGAACAGCGGCGGGTTCATGACAGCTGCGCCAGCAGGCGTTCGACTTGCTCGAAATGGCGGCCCCAGGTGGGCGCCACGAAATCCGCCATGCGATCGAGCTGGGCTTGGCGGCGAGGGCTGCCGGACTGCGCATAGTCGCGCACGGCCTGCGCCCAACCCGGCCCGTCCAGCGGGTCCAGGTAGTCGGGGACCGCTGCGGCGATCTCGCGGAAGACCGGCAGGGGCGAGGCGATCACCGGCGTGCCGAGGGCCAGGGCCTCCACCAGTGGCAGGCCGTAGCCTTCGGCAAAGGAAGGAAAGAGCAGGGCCCGCGCATGGGACAGCCACGTTGCCAGCGCGTCGTCGCCGCAGGCGCCGAGCTCGTGCACGTGGCCGCGCAAGGGCGTGCAGCGCTCCAGCAGATCGATGACGTTTTCGCACTCCCAGCCGCGCTGGCCGATGATGACCAGGTGCGGAGCCCGGGGACCCATCGATTCGACCAGGGCGCGCCAGGCATGCAGCAGCAGCCAGTGGTTCTTGCGCGGCTCGATGGTGCCGAGCACCACGAAGTAGGGAGCGTCCAGTGGCGCGGGGCCCGGCCCGCCCCGCATGGCCGCCGGAGCGAGCGGCGCGGCCTGCACCGGCGGCAGCGCGAGCCGGTGCCGGGCTGCGAAGCCGGCCAGCTGGTCGGCGGTCTGGGCCGAGTTGGTGAGGACGCCGGCGGCCGATCCGAGCAGCTGGCGCAGGCGCATGGCGTGCTTGTCGCCTTCGCCGGGCCTGCAGTATTCGGGATGGGTCAGCGGAATCAGGTCGTGCACCATGAAGACCGGCCGCACGCCGACCTGGCGCAGCCAGGCCGCGAGGCCCGCGTGTTCCACGTGCGAGTGGCCGTGGTTGAAGTAGACCCGCCGCTTCCCCTGCTGTGAGGGCCACGGCGGCAGGCAGGCGCGCGCGATGATGCGGCCGGCCGCCTGGCGCAAGCCCGGTCGCGGTTGCAGCAGCAGCGAGAACAGTTCCTGCGATGCGCCGAAGGGGGCGATGCGCCGCCAGTTCCGCCATTGCAGGACGGCCTGGGCCTGCGCCCCGAAGCGCTCGACATGGGCCAGGCAGACGCGGTCCACGCCCGTGGGCAGGCGTCCCTGGCTGGCCCGCCCCAGCAGGCGGCTGATGTCGATGAGGAGGGTGCCACCCTGCGCGTGGGCCATGGCCTCACTGGCCGAACGTGCGCACCGTGTTGATCGGCGACAGGACGGATCCGACGATGTTCAGGAACTTCTGGAGTTCCGCCGCCGGGGCGTTGGAGACGTACAGGATGTCCTTGTTGCGCATGGGGAAGCCCTGGGCCATGAAGAAGGTGGCGGGGTCGCGGAGGTTGACCCGGTAGATGACCGGGATGAGGCCGTCCACGGTCGTGCGCTCCGGCCGCTGCACGCCCACGAGGCGAGGATCCTCGAAGCGGAAGATGAACACGCCCTCGATGTCGGCGCGATAGTCCGACAGCCCGCCCGCCCGCGCGAGCGACTGTGCCAGCGTGATGCCCTGGGCCTCGAAGTTCAGCTCCTCGTTCTTCGAGGTCGCGCCCAGCAGCATCAGGCTGTTGGGCTGGAACAGCACGGTGACCACGTCGCCTGCCTGCAGCTGGATGTTCTGCGCCGGGTCGGTGATGATGTTGTCCAACGGCAGCGCCTGCACCCGCGGTACGCGCCGGCCGTTTTCTTCGACTTCGCGTGTGATCTGTACCGTGACCTTGCCGACCGGCTGGCGCGTGCCGCCGGCGGCGGCCAGGACGTCGAGCAGGCGCTCCCCACGGGGCGTCAGCGGCACACGGCTGCTGTTGACCACCTCGCCCACCACGGTGACCGTGCTGGACACGTTGCGCACCACCCGCACCATCACCTGGGGATCGTTCGCCTTCGATTTGAGGCGGCGCGCGATTTCTTCTTCCACCTGCTGGGTGGTGCGGCCCGCGGCGGTGATGCTGCCGGCGAACGGCATGTTGATGGTCCCGCTGTCGTTCACCAGCTGCTCCGGCAAGGTGGCCATGCGCGAGCTGCCGCCGGCGAGCCCACGCGTGTCGATGGGCGCGGTGCCGAACAGGGCCGCCGGGGGCGCCTCCCAGATCGCCACCTCCAGCACGTCACCGGGACCGATGGTGAAGCCGGGGGCCACCCGCGCGTTGCCGAAGCTGTCGGAGAAAAGGGGCCGGCGCGAGGCCTCCACCGATCGGCGCACGATCTCGGCGCTGAGATCGACCAGGACGATGCCCGCCTCGGCGGGGGGCTGCACGGTGCCGGCCCGCACCTCGTTCTTCGTCGGGCCGGAAGTGGGCAGGCTGCGCCCGATGCTGGTGCAGCCGGCGAGGATCAGCGCTGCGCAAAGGATGAAGGGGAGGGCGGTCTGGCGCTGGAGGAGCATGCTTGGGCGGGGGGATGGGCGCTATCGAGTCGCAAGCGCGGTGGCTGCGCCCGGCCCCGCATCGAGCATCCAGCGCAGCGTATCGCGCAGCGGTATGTCGGCAACCGGCCCGATCACCGATTCGAGTGCGGAGCGGTCGCCCCGCAGGACATTGACCTCCTTGGCCCGCACGAAGGCAGGATTGACACGGATCTCCATCGATCGGCCGGTGATCTCCCGCACCATGTCGAGGACCTGCCGCAGGGTCCAGGCCTGGCCGGAGCAGATGTTCAGCGTCTGGCCGCGGCTGGCAGGAGCCTCCAGCAGGCGCCGGTAGCAGTTCACGATGGTTCGCACGTCGGAGAAGTCACGTGCGACATCGATGTTTCCGAGCTCGATCGCCGCAGCGCCGCGCAGCGCGTGGGCCACGATCTTCGGGATCAGGAAGTGCTCGGCCTGGCCTGCGCCCGTGTAGTTGAAGGGGCGCGACACGACCAGGGGCAGCCGGTCCGCGTAGAGCTTCGCCACGTACTCCATGGCGAGCTTGCTGACGGCGTAGTCGTTGACCGGCGCGGGCGGATGCGACTCGACGATGGGGCCCGAGGTCTGCGCATTGCCGTAGATGTTGGCGCTGCTTGCCAGCAAGGTGAGTTCCGGCGGACTGGGCAGGGCGACGAGCGCGTCCAGCAGGTTGCAGGTGCCCATGATGTTCACGCGGTAGATGTCTTCGGCGCTGCCGTGCGCCACGAACGCGACGGCCGCCAGGTGGACCACCAGCTGCGGCTCGACCCGCGCAACGGCGGCGGCGAGCGCGGGTGCATCGAGCAGGTCCACTCTCACCATGCTCGCGGGAAAGGGGACGTCGGCCTGCGCCGGCCCCGAAACCAGGCCGATCACCTCGTAGTCCGCCTGCGCGAGCTCATGCGCCAGGTACCGGCCCGTGAACCCCGCCGCACCGGTGACCAGAACCTTGCGCATGGCCTTCAGAAGGAGGCTCCACGTTCATTGCGACGAATGTCGGCCTCCACCATGGATTGCGTCAGCTGCTCGAGCGTGGTCCGCGCCTCCCAGTCCAGATCGCGTTTGGCCTTCTCGGGGTTGCCGATCAGGATCTCGACCTCCGCTGGCCGGTAGAAGCGCGGATTCACGCGCACCAGCGTCTTGCCCGACCTGCGCTCGATGGCGATCTCGCGATCGCCGCTGCCGCAGAACTCGAGGTCGAAGCCCGCGGCGTCGCCTGCCAGCCGTACGAAGTCGCGCACCGTAACCGTCCGGTTGGTGGCCAGCACATAGGTATCGGGCTGTTGCGCCTGCAGGATGCGCCACATGCCTTCGACGTATTCCTTGGCGAAACCCCAGTCGCGCCTGGCATCGAGGTTGCCCAGTTCCAGCACGTCCAGCATTCCGAGCTTGATCTTCGCGAACGTGTCGGTGATCTTGCGCGTGACGAACTCACGGCCCCGCAGCGGACTTTCGTGGTTGAACAGAATCCCGCTGCTGCCGAAGATGCCGTAGCTCTCGCGGTAGTTGATCGTCATCCAGTGTGCGTAGAGCTTGGCGACGCCGTACGGGCTGCGCGGGTAGAAGGGCGTGTCCTCCGCCTGCGGAATGGCCTGGACCTTGCCGAACATCTCGGAGGTGCTTGCCTGGTAGAAGCGGATCGTGCTGTCGACGATGCGGATCGCTTCCAGCAGGTTGGCGGCGCCCAGCCCGGTGATGGCCCCGGTGGCGATCGGCTGCTCGAAGGAGACACCCACGAAGCTTTGCGCCGCCAGGTTGTAGACCTCGCGCGCCTGCGTGCTCTGCAGAAGACGCACGCAGGCACCGAGGTCCGTCAGGTCGAGTTCGACCAGGTGCAAGTTGGAACGTCGTGCGATACCGAGCTCTTCAACGCGCCAGAAATTGACAGAACTGGTGCGCCGGTAAGTACCGAAAACGACGTACCCTTTTCCGAGCAGTAGCTCAGCGAGATAGGCGCCGTCCTGACCCGTGATTCCAGTGATGAGTGCAGTACGCTTAATGTCGTGTTGCATGACTGGACCGAAAGGAGCACAGCGCATCCGGCGCAGCGGAAAGTTGGAAATCTGAAGCGTTTGTACATTCTTCAGAAGACAAACAAAACAGTAATCCGTGGCGAGCTGACTGTGCCACAATTTCATTAAGCAAGCGCTGCTTTTGGTACGTTCGGTCGACGAGAAAGACGTGTAAAGCTTTGCAGGCTTCTCATCCGTTTCACTCCAGCGCGACCGTTTAACCAAGTCGACGATCCTTGCTAGGCCTTTTCCTTAAGTTTGTGTGAGTTCATCGATGAACCGTATCCGGGCGCATGCACCATGCAACTTTTCGCGCCACGCAGCGACGGGTGGTCACGCATGGGCGCTTCTTCACGCGAGGCGGGGCTGATGGGCATCACGTCCCATGCGCAGAACTTCGAGGACGTGATCCTGTGGCGTGCGCTGGGCGATGTGCCGAGCGGCTTCTACATCGACATCGGCGCCCAGCATCCGGTGGCGGATTCGGTCAGCAAGGCCTTCTACGATGCCGGATGGCGCGGCTTGCACGTCGAGCCGAATGCGCACTACGCGGAGTTGCTGCGGCAGTCCCGCCCCGACGAGACGGTCATCCAGGCCGCCGTGGCCGAGCATGCCGGAGTGATCCCCTTCTACGAGATCGCCAGCACCGGCCTGTCCACGGTCAACCAGCCCGTCGCCGCGGCGCAACGCGACAGGGGATACGACGTCGTCGAGTTGCCGGTCGCAGGTGTGACACTCGACCAGCTGTTCTCCCAGGTCGGGCAGCGCGACATCCACTGGATGAAACTGGACATCGAGGGCGGCGAACTCGATGCCTTGCGCGGCTGGTGCGAGTCGTCCGCCCGGCCGTGGGTGCTGGTGATCGAGAGCACCTACCCGAACTCGCAGGTCGAGACGCATGCGGCGTGGGAGCCTCTCGTTCTCGCGAAGGGCTATGCCTTCGTCCAGTGGGATGGTCTCAACCGCTTCTACCTGCACGAGACGCGGGCCGATCGCCGGGAGCGCTTCGGCCTGGGTCCGTGCTACTGGGACGATTTCCGGCTGCCGGCGTCGGCATGGCCGGTCCAGGACGTGCGCGAGGCGCACGAGCACGCGCTCGCAGGTCTTCGCGCCTCGCTGGCGGCGGACGCATCGCGGGCACGATCGGTGCTCGAGCGCGAGCGTTCGGCGCTGCGCGGGATCATCGAGGCCCAGCGGACACACGCCGCCCTGCTGGCGCAGCGCCTGCACCGCAACGACGCGCGGGACCAGCAACATGTGGCGGATCTGGCGCTCCTGGGAACGCGCCTTCGTGGCCTGGACCGGCGGCTGACCGACGCCCTGCATGCGCGTGACCAGTTGCGGGCGAGATGGCAGGCAGGAGCCTTGCAACTGCGATGGCTGCGTGCGCGCTTGCGCGCGCTGGAAGCGGACAACGCCGCGCTGGAAGAGCGCCGCGCGGCGGCAGCGCAGCAGCTGCGATACCTGCGGCGCGAACACTCTTCGCTTGCGATCGCCCACGGATCGGTTTCGGCAGTCGCCGAATCGCGCGCGGCGCTGGTGGGGACACTGCGTGCCGAACTCGCGGCGCTCGGAGCCCAGCACGGCCGGCTTCAGCGGCTGCGGGACGAAGACGCCTTGCGCCTCGCGGGCTTGCGTGAGCAGCTGGCCGCAGCGTCGGCCGAGACGGCGCGCCAGACGGCCCTGTGCGAGTCGCTCGGCCGCGAGCAGGCGCTGCGCACCGTGGAGCTCGAGCGTCTGGCGCAGCACGAGGTCGAATCCGCCCGGCGCATCGAGGCGCTGGAGCAGGGCGCCGCGCAGCAGGACGCGGCCCGTCTCGCGCTCGAGTCGACCAAGGCGGCCCTGGAAGACGCGGTCGCGCAGGCGCAGGGCGAGATCAGCCACCTGCGTGGCGAGTTGACGCAGCTTCACGAAAGCCGGATCTGGCGCCTCGCCCGGTCGCTGCGCCTGGTGCCCCCCGGCCAGCCG
>JAEZKX010000215.1 GCA_023436025.1 Pseudomonadota bacterium
TTGCGCGTCGCCGGCACCGGCCCCATGCCCATGGTCCTGGGGTCCAGCCCGCTGGTGGCGAAACCCTTGATGGTGGCCAGCGGCTCCAGGCCCAGCTCCCTGGCCTTCTTCGCGCTCATCACCACCACGGCGGCGGCGCCGTCGTTGATGCCGGAGGCGTTGCCCGCGGTGACCGACCCCGCCTTGTCGAAGGCCGGCCGCAGGCCGGCCAGCGCCTCCGCGCTGGTCTTGCGGTTGATGTACTCGTCGGCGTCGAAGGCGACGGGCTCGCCCTTCTTCTGCGGGATCGGCACCGCGACGATTTCGTCCTTGAAGCGGCCGGCGTCCTGCGCTGCAGCCGCCTTCTGCTGGCTGCCCAGCGCCAGCGCGTCCTGGGCGGCGCGGTCGATGGTGTGCTCCTTGGCCACGTTCTCGGCCGTGATTCCCATGTGGTACTGGTTGTAGACGTCCCACAGGCCGTCGACGATCATGGTGTCCTGCATCTTCCAGTCGCCCATGCGCTGGCCATCGCGCGAGCCCATCAGCACGTGCGGCGCCGCGCTCATGTTCTCCTGGCCGCCGGCCACCACGATCTCGCTGTCGCCCCAGGCGATGGCCTGCGCCGCCAGCATCACGGCCTTCAGGCCCGAGCCGCACACCGCGTTGATGGTCAGGGCCGGCACCTCATTGGGCAGGCCGGCCTTCAAGGCCGCCTGGCGCGCCGGGTTCTGTCCGGCGCCAGCGGCAAGAACCTGGCCCATGATCACCTCGCCCACCTGGGACGGGTCGACCTTGGCGCGCACCAGCGCCTCCCGGATCACGATGGCGCCCAGTTCGGGCGCCGGGATCTTGGCGAGCGAGCCGCCGAACTTGCCGACGGGGGTGCGGACGGCGGAAACGATGACGATGTCTTCCATGGGTCTCTCCAGGTGAATGCGGTGTCTGCCTGCCTCGCGGCCGGCAACGATGGGCCCCGGCGGCGCGCGCCTAGGCCCGGGCCTTGACGTAGCGCCCCGGCGCCGGCTCGATGGCCTTGTACTTCGCGCCCTTGCCGTACGCCTTGGGCGCGGCCACCAGCTTGCCGCCGTGCGGCTTCAGCCAGGCGGCCCAGTCCGGCCACCAACTGCCGGGATGCTCGGTCGCTCCCGCCAGCCAGTCCTCGAAGCGCGCGGGCAGCTTGTCGTTGGTCCAGTACGAGCGCTTCTTCTTGGCGGGCGGATTGATCACGCCGGCGATGTGGCCGGAGGCGCCCATGACGAAGCGCTTGCGGCCCGGCAGGTGCTTGACCGAGGCATAGGCCCCGGCGATGGGCACGATGTGGTCCTCGCGCGAGCCGTAGATGTAGACCGGGATGTCAACCTTGCGCAGGTCCACCTTCTCGCCGCACACCGTGCACTTGCCCGGCTTGGCGAGGTTGTTTTCCAGGTAGGTGTTGCGCAGGTACCAGGCGTACATGGGGCCCGGCAGGTTGGTGGCGTCGCTGTTCCAGTACAGCAGGTCGAAGGGCGGCGGCGTCTCGCCCTTGAGGTAGTTGCCCACGACGTAGTTCCACACCAGGTCGGTCGGACGCAGGAAGCTGAAGGTCGAGGCCAGCTCCTGGCCCTTGAGCAGGCCGCCGCGGCCGAGCTGCATCTCGCGGAACTTCACGAAGGCGTCATCGATGAACACGTCGAGCACGCCGGTCTGGGCGAAGTCCAGGAAGGTGGTCAGCAGCGTCGCCGAAGCCACCGGCTTCTCGCCGCGGGCGGCCAGCACGGCCAGCGCCGTGCCGAGGATGGTGCCGCCCACGCAGAAGCCCAGCGCATTGATCTGCCGCGCGCCGGTGATGTCGCGCGTGGCGGCAATGGCCTGCAGCGCGCCTTCGTCGATGTAGTCGTCCCAGGTCTTGTCCGCGAGCGAGGCGTCGGGGTTGCGCCAGCTCATGACGAAGGTCCGGTGGCCCTGCTCCACCAGGTAGCGGATCAGCGAGTTCTCCGGCTGCAGGTCGAGGATGTAGAACTTGTTGATGCACGGCGGCACCACCAGGAAGGGGCGCTCGTGCACCTGCTTCGTCAGCGGCTTGTACTCGATCAGCTGGAACAGCGCGTTCTCGTAGACCACCGCGCCCTCGGTGGTGGCGACGTTGCGCCCCACCTCGAACGCGCTCTCGTCCGTCATGGACACATGGCCCTGGCGCAGGTCGGCCAGCAGGTTTTGCAGTCCGCGGGCGATGCTCTCACCCTTCGTTTCGATGGCCTTCTGCTGCGCCTCGGCGTTGAGCGCCATGAAGTTGCTGGGCGCGGTCGCGGCCATCCATTGCTCCACCGCGAAGCGCAGCCGCGCCTTGACCTTGGGGTCGGCCTCGGTCGCATCGGCCAGGCCCAGCAGCGTGCGCGCGTTCAGCAGGTAGACGGCGGCCGAGAAGGCGGCCACCGGATTGTGGGCCCAGGCATCGCCGGCGAAGCGCTTGTCGCGGCTGGCCGGGCCGGCCTGCAGTCCCTGGTTCCACAACTCGGAGGCCTCGCGCAGGTAGGCTTCCTGGATTTTTTTCAGCTTGGCGGGGTCGAATCCCAGGACCGGCACCGGCGCCACCTGCTGCATCGTCTGAAGCGCCTGTTCCCACTGCCTGCCCAGTTGCTCCTGGAACCGCAGGGCCTGCTCCGCCCAGTTCGCTTCAGAATTCATCATGTCTCCTGCTGTCTTATTCGGGTCTTCCCGAAGTATCCCATCCAACATGCTGCACTGCAACATCCGCCGGGAGTCGCCGTGGTCGTGATGCTCGTCACCGTCGGCTGGATGTACGTCGCGCTCATGATGGCCGTGGCCGAAGCGACGCATCCCCAGGGCAGCCTGCTCAGCGCCGTTTTCACCTTTGTACTCTATGGCGTGGGACCCGTGGCGCTTTTGATCTACCTCATGGGAAGACCGGCGCGCCGGGCGGCACGCCTGCGGCGCGAAGCTGCCGAGGAGGCGACCGCCGCGTCGGCTTCAGGCCAGCCAGGTGGCGGCGGCGAAGCGCCCGCTGACGCGGTCGCGCCGGTGCGAAAAGAACCGTGAGGCGTCGGCGACGGTGCACCAGGCGGCGCCACCGTCGTTACCGCTGATGGCGGTGATGCCCAGCGCCTGCAGGCGCAGGCGCGCCAGTGCCGGCAAGTCGGCCAGGAACTTGGCCCGCGCATGCGGGCGGAAGCAGGCGGCGGCGCGCGCATCGCCATCGACGAAGGCCGCACGCACCTCGGGGCCCACCTCGAAGGCAGTGGGTCCGATGCAGGGACCGAGCCAGGCCAGCCACTGCGCAGCGGGGCCGGCGGCAGCCTGCATGGCCGCCACCAGCGCCTCGAGCACGCCCTGCCCCTGCAGACCCGCCAGGCCGCGCCAGCCGCAATGCGCCGCGCCCACCATGGTGCCGGCGCGGTCGGCCAGCAGCACCGGCAGGCAGTCGGCCACCATCATCGTGCAGGCCAGGCCGCGTTCGGTGGTCCAGCAGGCGTCGGCCTCGGTGCCATCGACGCAGCCGGGTTCCAGCCGCACCACGCCCGTCCCGTGCACCTGCTTGAGGAACACCGGGCGCGCGCCCAATGCCGCGCCGAAACGGCGCCGGTTCTCGGCCACGGCGGCGGCATCGTCCCCGACATGGTCGCCGAGATTGAGGCTGTCGTAGGGCGCGAGCGACACGCCGCCCGCGCGCGTGCTGCAGGCGGCACGCACGCCCGGCGGCGCGGGCCAGGCGGGGGCGAGCATCAGGCTTCGGCGTCGGGGCAGGACGCGGGCTGCGCCTGCTGGAAGGCCGGCAGCTTCATGCAGGCTTCGAAGGCCGCCATGGTGCGCTCCAGCCCACTGAAGTCCACATTGAAGCGCTGGCCGTTGAAGATCTGCGGCACCAGGCAGCAGTCCGCCAGGGTCGGCGTGTCGCCATAGGCGTAGGTGGAAGCCGGTCCCTTGGCCAGTTCGCGCTCGAACGCCTCGAGGCCGCTGCGCACCCAGTGGCGGTACCAGGTGTTCTTGGCCTCCTCGTCCACCTTCATCTCGCGCACCAGGTACTTCAGCACGCGCAGGTTGTTCAGCGGATGGATCTCGCAGGCGATCATCTGCGCCAGCGCGCGCACCTGGGCACGGCGGTACGGGTCGCGCGGCAGCAGCGCCGGTTGCGGATGCATCTCGTCGAGGTATTCGATGATGGCCATCGACTGCGACAGCACCCGGCCGTCGTCCAATTCCAGCGCCGGCACCAGGGCACCGGACAGCACGTCGGCGTACTTGCCGTCCTTGTGCTCGCCCTTGACCAGGTGCACGGCCTCGTAGTCGTAGGGCAGGCCCTTCAGGGCCAGTGCGATGCGCACGCGGAAGGAAGCGGAGGAGCGGAAGTAGTTGTACAGCTTCATGCGGCCGAGGATAAACCCATACACTGCCGCCGACCACAGGAGACGTCCATGCTGCATCCCCAGACCCAGGCCTTGCTCGAGCTGATCGCGTCCAAGGGCCTGCCGCCCGTGCACACGCAGACGCCGCCGCAGGCGCGGGCTGCCTACCTGCAGCGCAAGACCTTCACCCAGCCCGACCCGCCGGAGGTGGCGGCGGTGCGCGACCTGGAGGCGCGCGGCCTGGCCGGGCCGATTCCGCTGCGCAGCTACCGCCCACTGGGCAGCGTCGCATCCGACGTCCTGCCGGTGCTGGTCTACTTCCACGGCGGCGGCTGGGTCATCGGCGACCTCGACACGCACGACGTGCTGTGCCGCTCGCTGTGCAACCTGGCGGGCTGCGCGGTCATCGCCGTCGACTACCGGCTGGCGCCGGAGCACCCTTATCCGGCCGCCGCCGAGGACGCGCTGGCGGCGGTGCGCTGGATCCGCCAGGAGGCGGCGGCGCTGAAGGTCGACCCGGCGCGCGTCGCGGTCGGCGGCGACAGTGCCGGCGGCAACCTGGCGGCCGTCGTGGCGCTGGCGACGCG
>JAEZKX010000249.1 GCA_023436025.1 Pseudomonadota bacterium
GCGTGATGGCCGCGCCGGCGGCGCCCGCCACTTCGATGTCGCCCGCCAGGCTGCGGATGGCCGTGCCAGCGGCCATGGTGACCGCGCCGGCGGCGCTGTTCACCCGCACGCCGGAGGCCGCCGTGGCCACCACGTTGCCGTCGAAGCGCACGCCGCTGCGGCCTTCCAGGGCCAGGTTGCCGCCCGCCAGCGTGACCGTGGCGTCGGCGCGGACCACCAGCGTGTCGCCGGCGATCACCAGGTTGGCGTGCGCCACGCCCGGGACCACCGCGCCGGCCAGCACGACCTCGTTGCCGGCCAGGCGGACTTCGCCGTAGCCGGCGCCGATCGCCTGCAGCGCCGCGTTGCCGATGCGCGTCGCGCCGGCCGCAGCGGCGCCGTCGCCGACCACCATCAACGCGTTGGTGCCGCGGATCGTCAGGTCGCCCGTGCCGTTGAAGCTGCCGGCACCGCCGGCGGCGGTGAACGCGCTCGCCTCGATGGTGACGTCGCCCGTGCCGGTCTCGACCGTGCCCAGGAACACCACCTGGCCGCCGCCCACGATGCTGAGGCGGCCGCCGTTGGTGAGGGTCAGCGGGCCGGCGAAGGTCACCGTGCCGGTCGCCTCGATCACCAGGTCGCCGCTGACCGTCACCGCGCCGGCGAAGCTGACGTCGTCGGCATCCGCGATGCGCAGGCCGTCCAGGTCGGACAGTGCGCCGCCGAAGCGGACGTCGCCGCCGTCGGCATCGAGCGCCAGCGTGTCGTTCGCGCCACCCGCGCCGGCGAGGGCCTGGGTGAAGACGATGTCGCCGTCGGTGGCGACCGTGGTCGCGCCGCTGACCGTGACCGTGTCCTCGATCCGCACGCCGCCCGCCGCGGTGATCGCCGCGCCGTCGAGCGTGGTGGTCGTGCCGCTGTCCAGGATGTGCAGGCTCTCGGCCACCAGCGCGCCGTCGATGCGGACGCTGCCGCCGGCGCCGGTGGCTACGAGGACCAGCGGGTCCCTGAACACCGCCGCGCCGGCCGTGCCGTCGACGATCACCTGCTGGCCCGCAGCCGTGCCGCCGATCAGGATCTGGGTGAAGCCGCCCTCCAGGAAGGCCAGCTCGTCCAGGCTCAGGTGCAGCGCCGGGCCCGCGGGGACCGGCCCGCCGATCACGACCGGGACGTTGGTCATCGGCGTGATGGTCAGCGTCGCGCCTTGGCTGCCCACCGGCGCCAGGATGGCCACGCGGTCGGCGCGGATCAGAATGTCCTCGCCATCCGGGAAGATGTCGCCGGTGATGGTGACGCCGCCGTCGGCGTCGATGGTGATGATGCCGCTGGTCTCCATCTGGCCGGGCAGCACGTCGCCGCCGGCATCGATGTCGATGTTGCCGCTGCCGGTGCCCAGCACGCTGCCGGGGCCCATCGTCACGTCGCCGTGGGTGGCGTCGAGGGTGATGGTGGCCGCGCCGGTGGTGGTGATGTCGCTGCCGCTGGTCAGCGTGATGCTGCCACCCGCACCCACCGTCACGTCGCCGCCCTGGCTGGCGATGTCGCCGCCGTCCAGCGCGACGTCGCCGCCCGCGCCGACCGTGATGCCGCCCGTGCCCGAGCCGATGGTGCTGCCGCTGCCGACGGTGACGTCGCCGCCCGCGCCCACGGTGACCGTGCCGCTGCCGCCGGTGGTGACATCGGCGCCGTTGGCGAGCGCCACGTCGTCGCCGGCGTCCAGCACGACGTCGCCGCCGCTGCTGGCGATGCCGCCCGCCACCGTGATGTCGCCGCTGGCCGTGAGGCCGATGGCGCCCGTGCCGTTGGCGAGCGTGCTGCCCGCGCCGACCGTGATGTCGCCCGCGCCGGCCGCCAGCGTAATCGCGCCGCTGCCGCCGGTGGTGATGTCGGCACCGTTGGCCAGCGTGACGTTGTCGCCGGCCAGGGCCACGTTGCCGCTGCCGCTGGCCAGGCCACCTTGCAGCACGACGTCGCCGCCGGCCACCAGGTCGATGTTGCCGCTGCCGGTGGTGACGCTGCCGCCGAACGAGACGTCGCCGCTGGCGGAGACACCGACGTTGCCTGCCGCCGTGGTGAACACGGTGCCGGCGGCGACGGTGACGTCGCCCGCCCCCGCGTCGACCGTGATCGTGCCGTTGCCGCTGGTGGCCACACCGCTGTCGCTGGCGATGTCGACCGCGTCGCCCTGCAGCGCGAGGTCCCCGCCCTGGCTGGCGAGGCCGCCTTCCAGGTCCAGCGTGCCGCCGGCCGTGACCGTGATCGCGCCGGTGCCGCTGGAAAGGACGCTGCCCGCGCCGATGGCGACGTCGCCGGCGGTGCCGGTGACGGTGACCGTGCCGGTGCCGGTGGTGGCGATGTCGCCGCCGCCGCTGACCGTGACGCTGTCGCCGGCCGTGACCGTGACGTCGGCGCCCGTGGTGGCGAGGCCCGCGCCGGTGGAGACGACATCGTCGCCCGCCGTCACGGTGATGGCGCCGCCGCCGCTGGCGACCTGGCCGCCCAGCACGACGTCGCCGCCGGCGGTGATGCCGACCGCGCCGGTCGCCGTCTCGAGGGTGCTGCCGCTGCCGATGGTGGCGTCGCCGCTGCCGGCATCGACCGTGACCGTGCCGCTGCCCGCGGTGGCGATGTCGCCGCCGACGGTGACGCCGCTGCCGGCGTCCAGCACCACGTCGCCGCCCGCACTGCCGATGCTGCCGTCGAGCGTGATGGTGGTGCCGGCGCTGACGCCGATGGCGCCCGTGCCGGTTTCGAGCGTGCTGCCGCTGCCCACCGCGACGCTGCCGCTGCCGGCGTCGACCGTGATGGTGCCGCTGCCGCCGGTGGCGATCTCGACACCGGTGCCGACCGTGACGCCGTCGCCGGCGGCCACGTCGATGCTGCCGCCGCTGCTGGTGACGCTGCCGTCCAGCACGATGCTGCCGCCGGCGTCGATGCCGATGTCACCGGTGCCCGTGCCGATGGCGCTGCCGGCGCCGACCGTGACGTCGCCGCTGCCCGCGTCGACCGCTGTGTATTATACACATCTCCGAGCCCACGAGA
>JAEZKX010000288.1 GCA_023436025.1 Pseudomonadota bacterium
CGCGTGCAGCGCGCTGGGCGCGCCGCAGACGAAGGCGCCGCGGGCGTCGAGCAGCGCCACGTTGCGCAGGTCTTCGTACAGCGATGCGGTTTCGAGCAGCAGCGGATCGCACTTGCGGGAATCGATCGCCTGCACCTGCGGCCGGCGCGCCAGCAGCTGCGCGAGGCGCTCGCGTCCGTCCAGGAAGGCCAGCGTGCCGCTGACGGCGGAGGCGACCGCCTCCTGCGCCAGCGCATCGGCATCGCGAACGCCGGCGCGGGTCTGCTGCAGCACCTCGAGGGCAAGCAGCACCGCCAGCGGCCCGGCCGTGGCCAGCACCAGGCCCGCCAGCAGGGTCCGCAGACCCAGCCGCGATGGCCCTGCCGGCATCGGTTCGGCCTGCTCGGTGGCGCGGCGCGCGAGCAGGTAGACGAGCACCGTGGAGGCGAGGATGAAGGCCGCGCCCTTGTAGGTCTGGAAGCGCGTCAGGGCCTCGGGTGAAGAGAACAGCAGGAAGCCTGCCTCGTCGGAAGCGCCGAGCCAGACCAGGCCGACCACGAGGTAGCCCGCGCCCACCAGCACGGCGAACAACCGGTCGGAGCCCCAGGCCCCCTTGTCGTTGCGCATGACCGCATCGATTCTGGCAGCGCGACGGCCGGAGGCGCGGACCGCGCCTAGGCAAAATCCCGAAGACCGCCCAGTATTCGACTTGATCCCCGGCTGCTCGGCAGTGCGACACTCGTGCCATGTTGTACGCCACCCTTGACACCGTGCGCCGGCTCATCGGCGCGTCCTGCCGGGGGATCGCCTTCGCCGACACCGCCACGCAGCGCGTGTCCGGAACCGAGCTGATCTATCGCCTGAAGTCCTGGCCCGAACTGCCGGAAACGGAACGCACGGCCGAGGTCTACCGGCTGCTGTCGGTGATGAGCAGCCGCCCCGTCAACCGGCAGTGGATGCACAGCCGCTCGCGCCTGGCCGGCGCCCAGCTCGACGCCCTGCTGCGCCGGCTGTGTGACGAGGATGCGCTCGAGGTGATCGATCCGGCGCAGTTCGCACGGCGCCAGGCGCTGCAAGGCTGAGTGCCGGCGCTCAGGGCGCCGGCGCCGGCTGCAGCGGCTGCGTCCGCTCGGCGATGCGGTCCACCAGCCGCTGCATGTTCGACAGCGACAGCAGGTGCATCGTCACCAGGTTCAGCTCGCCCGCCCGGAACAGCGACAGCACGGTCGCATCCGGCAGCGCCAGCAGCTTCTTCTCGTCCACCACCAGCACGCTGCCCACCGTGAAGCTGCGGCCGTCGACCAGGTCGGCGCGCGCATTCATCGCGGTGAGCAGGCCGGCCTGCTCGAGCTTCTGGCAGAAGGCCTCGGTGCGCTGGTACTCGCGCTGGTATTGCGTGAGGAAGTCCAGCGCGTTGCGCAGGAAGGGCGTGTCGCGGCCCTGCGCGTCGAACAGCGGCTCGCCTTCGGTGTCGTTGAGGCCGGCGTAGGCTTCGTCGATGCACACGCCCAGCGCCTGCCCCGGCAGTTCCGCCAGCACGAAGGGGTAGCGGCGCACGAAGGCCGGCACGTAGCGGCCCGTCCAGCGGTCCTGCGCGTCGACGAACAGGTTCTCGCGACTGCGCAGGCCCAGCATCACCACCGGCACGATCCTGCCGCTGCCCTGGCGCGTGAACACCACCGCGTATTCCTTGCAGGCCTCGGCGAACTCGACGCCGGCGACGTAGAGCGAGTTGGCGCGCCGCGCGAAGGCAAAGCCGGGGCTGGCGCGGACCCTGCGTCCGCGGTGCTTCTCGCGATCGAGCAGCACCGGGCGCTCGTAGTACAGGACCTGTTCGGCCATCGACTTCCCTCCTTCAGTTCTCCGCCACCGCCGCGGGCTGCGGCGCGGCCTGCGCCAGCACCTTGTCGATGCGCCGGCCGTCCAGATCGACCACCTCGAAGATCCAGTCGCCGCAGTCGATGCGCGTGCCCGGCACCGGCAGGCTGCCGGTGAGCGCCATCAGCAGGCCGGCCAGCGTGTTGTAGCGGCCCTTGTCCTCCTCGGGCAGTTCGCGGATGTCGAGGCGCGCCTTCAGCTCGGAGATCGGCATCAGGCCATCGAGCAGCCACGAGCCGTCCTCGCGCCGGGTCGCCCAGGCCTCGGTGTCGACATCGGGTTGCAGCTCGCCGGTGATGGCCTCCAGCAGGTCGTGCGTGGTGATCAGGCCTTGCACCACGCCGTATTCGTCGACCACGAACACCAGCCGCGCCGCCTCGGTGCGGAAGTGCTCCAGCAGCTCCATGCCGTTGAGGGTCTCGGGCACGAAGCGCGCGGGCAGCACGTGCGGCTCCACGGGGCCTTCGTGCCCGGGGCCCAGGGACAGCAGCCTGGCCACGCTGACCACGCCGACCACGTCGTCGAGCGAGCCGCGGCACACCGGATACCAGGAGTGCGCCTCCCCCTGGCCCGCGCGCGCCAGCGCTTCGCGCACCGACAACGCCGCATCGAGCCACTGGATGTCCAGCCGGGGCACCATCATCGAGGTGAGCGGGCGGTCGTCGAGGTGGAACACGTTGCGCACCATCTGGTGCTCGTGCTGCTCGATCACGCCGGCGTCCACGCCTTCCTCCAGGCTGTGCGCGATCTCCTCCTCGGTCATGCCGCGCGGCGTGGTGGTGTCGATGGACAGCACCTTCAACACCGCCTGGGTCGAGGCCGACAGCAGCTTGACGAAAGGCCCGGCCGCCCTGGCCAGCGCGCGCATGGGGCGGGCGGCGACGCGCGAGACGGCCTCGGGATAGAGCTGGCCGATGCGCTTGGGCACCAGTTCGCCGAACACGATGGTGACGTAGGTGATCACGGCCACCACGACCGCCGTCGCCGCGTACTCGGAGGGCCGCGCCGGCATGCCCTGGGCCTGCAGCCACAGGGCCAGATCGCCGCTGAAGGCGGCTTCGCCGATGATGCCGTTGAGGATGCCGATGGAGGTGATGCCCACCTGCACGGTGGAGAGGAACTGGGTCGGCTGGTCCATCAGCCGCAGCGCGCTTTCGGCGCCCTTGTCGCCCTCTTCCGCCATGGCGGCGAGGCGGGCGCGGCGGCTGGAGGCCAGCGCCAGCTCGGACATGGCGAACAGGCCGTTGAGCAGCGTCAACAGCGCGATCAGCAGTAAATCCATGGATCAGGACAGAATCGCACCATGGGACTGTACTTCATGCCTCTGCCTGCAGGCCGACGCCGATGGCCTGCTACCTGATCGGCGACCTCCAGGGCTGCGACGAACCGCTGGCGCGCCTGCTGGCCAAGATCGACTTTTCGCCCAGCCGCGATACGCTGTACCTGCTGGGCGACCTGGTGAACCGGGGGCCGGCCTCGGCCGCGGTGCTGCGGCGGCTGGCAAGCTATGGCGATGCGGCCCGCTGCCTGCTTGGCAACCACGACCTGAGCCTGCTGGCCATCGCCCAGGGCCACCGGGCGCCGCACCGCAACGACACGCTGGACGAAATCCTGCAGGCACCCGACCGCGCGGCCATGCTCGACTGGCTGCGGCATCGCCAGATGGCGATCCACGCGCACGGCCTGCTGATGGTCCATGGCGGCGTGCTGCCGCAGTGGGACCTGGCCCAGGTGCTGGCGCTGGCCGGGGAGGTCGAGGCGGTGCTGCGCGGGCCGGACCTGCCGGACTTCCTGGCCCGCATGTACGGCAACGAACCCGCCCGCTGGGACGATGGGCTGCAAGGCGATGCCCGCCTGCGCGTGATCGTCAACGCCCTGACCCGGCTGCGCTTCTGCACCCCCGACGGCACGATGGAACTGCGCGCCTCGGGCCGGCCCGACCAGGCGCCGCCCGGCTGCCTGCCCTGGTTCGACGTGCCGGGACGGCGCACGGCGGACGTGCGCATCGCCTTCGGTCACTGGTCCACCCTGGGCTACCTGCAGCGGCCCGACGTGATCGCGCTGGACACCGGCTGCGTGTGGGGGGGTTGCCTGAGCGCGCTGCGCCTGGCCGACGACGGCAGGCACGCGCTGGTGCAGGTGGACTGCGAACAGGCGCAGGTACCGGGAGAGTGAAGCGAGCGCGCGCTGCGCCCGTGGTGTGTGGGCGCGCTCGCTGGCGAGCACGCCCTGCCGGAGCAAAAGTCGCGGGGTGCGCGCCCGGCGAGCGGACCCTGGCGCGCCGCCGGCGCGGCCTCTAGGTCGTCGGCGTCGCCGACTTGAACAGCGCCGCTACCTTCCGCTTGGGCTTGATGTTGGCGGAGATGCGGCCGCCGGCCGGCTTGGCGCCGGCTTCCCAGCTGGGGGCGCTTTCGCGCTCCGGCGGCTGGTAGGGCTGGTCGAAGAACGGGTCCTTGGGCGCCGGGGCGGGGCGCGGTTCGCGCCGGCGCTCGTCCTGCGAGGCGCGCTGCGGGCGGCGCTCCTCGTCGTCCTCGCCGCGCCAGGCGCGGCGGCCGTCGTTGATGCGGCCGCGCGGGCGTTCGTCGTCGTACTCCAGCGGCTCGATCTCCAGCTTGCGCTTGAGGAGCTTCTCGAGGTCGGCCACCAGGCGTTGGTCGCCGGGGGACACCAGGGTCACCGCCAGGCCCGAGGCGCCGGCCCGGCCGGTGCGGCCGATGCGGTGCACGTAGTCCTCGGGATTGAAAGGCACGTCGAAGTTGAACACCGCCGGCACATCCTTGATGTCGAGGCCGCGGGCGGCGACGTCGGTGGCCACCAGCAGGTCGACCTCGCCCTTCTTGAACGCCTCAAGTGCCTTCAGGCGCTCGTCCTGGCTCTTGTCGCCGTGCAGCGCCGTGGTCTTGAGCCCGTCGCGCTCCAGCGAGCGCGCCAGCCGGGCGCACCCGAGCTTGCTGTTGACGAACACGAAGGCCTGCGTGATGCCGCGCTGGCGCACGATCTGCTTGACCGCCCGGCGCTTGTCGTCGTCGCTGACGCTGTAGAAATGCTGTTCCACCGTGGAGGCGGTGGTGTTGGGCCGCGACACCTCGATCACCACCGGATCCTGCAGGTAGCTGCCGGCCAGGCGCTTGATCTCGGGCGAGAAGGTCGCCGAGAACAGCAGGGTGGTGCGCTGCTTGGGCAGGTACGACAGGATGCGTTGCAGGTCGGGCAGGAAGCCGATGTCCAGCATGCGGTCGGCTTCGTCGAGCACCACGTACTCGACCTGGTTCAGCACCGCGTTCTTGGCCTCGATGTGATCCAGCAGGCGGCCCGGCGTGGCCACCAGCACCTCGACGCCGCGCTTGAGTTCGGCCGTCTGCGGCTTCATGTCCATGCCGCCGAACACCACGGCGCTGCGCAGATTGGTGTACTTGGCGTAGAGCTTGACCTGCTGCGCCACCTGGTCGGCCAGTTCGCGCGTGGGCAGCAACACCAGCGCGCGCACCGGATGGCGCGCGGGCGAGGTGGAGGCGTTCTCGTGTTTCAGCAGGCGCTGCAGCAGCGGCAGCGAGAAGGCGGCCGTCTTGCCGGTGCCGGTCTGGGCAGCGCCCATCACGTCGCGGCCGGTCAGCACCACGGGAATGGCCTGCGCCTGGATCGGCGTCATGGACTCGTAGCCCATCTCGGCCACGGCACGCGCCAGCGGTTCAGCCAGCGAAAGCTTGGAAAAAGCGGATTCGGACATCAACCTGCGATTGTCGCATCAATGCAAGTTTCAGGCCAGTCGGGGGTGGAACAGCCGCAGAACAGCCGGACGCAAAGATCGCGAAAGTTACGCAAAGGTCGCAAAAGAACATCCCGAAATAATGGTTCTCCTTTTGCGACTTTTGCGGATCTTTGCGACTTTTGCGTCCGGAAGTCCGCCTTCGGTCCGCCTTCTGCAGCCCCCTCAAAGCCTGCGCGCATTGAAGGTGTCGCAGGCCTTCACGCTGCCGGTCTTCAGGCCGGTCATGAACCAGCGCTGGCGCTGCTCGCTGCTGCCGTGGGTGAAGCTCTCGGGCACGACCGCCCGGCCGGAGGCCTGCTGCAGGGCGTCGTCGCCGATCTTGGCGGCGGCGTTCATGGCCTCTTCGACGTCGCCCTGCTCCAGGATCTGGCGCTGGTTCTGCGCATGGTGGCCCCAGACGCCGGCGAAGCAGTCGGCCTGCAGTTCCAGGCGCACGCTCATGTCGTTGGCCTGCCGGCTGCCGCCGAGGCGGGCGCGCTCGACCTGCTCGGTGATGCCCAGCTGGTGCTGCACATGGTGGCCCACTTCGTGGGCGATCACGTAGGCCTGGGCGAAGTCGCCGGGCGCGCCCATGCGGTTCTTCAGCGTCTCGTAGAAACTCAGGTCGATGTAGACCTTCTGGTCGGCCGGGCAGTAGAACGGCCCCATCGCCGCCTGCCCCGCCCCGCACGCCGTGCGCACGGCGCCGCGGAACAGCACCAGCCTGGGCTCGACGTAGGTGGCGCCGCCCTGCTGGAACTGCTGCTTCCACACGTCCTCGGTGTCGGCCAGCACGGTGGACACGAAGGCCGCCATGCGGTCGTTGGCCGGCGGCGCCGGGGCCGGGCCGGTCTGCTGCACCACCGGCGCGCCGCCGCCGCCACTGAGGATGCCCAGCAGGGTCAGCGGATTGATCCCGAGCACCGCGCCGCCGATCAGCGCCACCACCAGGGTGCCGATGCCGATGGTGCCGCCGCCGATGGGGAAGCGGCCCCCGCCACCGCCGCCGCGGTAGTCTTCGACGTTCGACGATTGGCGATTGCCTTCCCAGCGCATGCTGTTCTCCCTGTAGAGTGAAGCGATGGTAGACCCCAGCAGCCGGGCCCCGCGTAGTCCGTCATCCGTACTCGTTACCGGCTTCGATCCATTCGGCGGCAGCCATGTCAATCCCAGCTGGCAGGCCGTGCAGGCCCTGCACGGGCGCGAGATCGCCGGGCGCCGGATCATCGGTGCCGAGCTGCCCACGGTGTTCGGCGCGTCGCTCCAGCGGCTGGAGGCGCTGCTGGAGACCCACCGGCCGGAACTGGTGATCGTGACGGGCCAGGCCGGCGGCCGCGCCGCCATCTCGCTCGAGCGGGTGGCCATCAACGTCAACGACGCCCGCATTCCCGACAACGCCGGCGCCAAGCCCATCGACACGGCCATCGTGCCGG
This sequence comes from Pseudomonadota bacterium, assembly GCA_023436025.1. Taxonomy (GTDB): domain Bacteria; phylum Pseudomonadota; class Gammaproteobacteria; order Burkholderiales; family Burkholderiaceae_C; genus Ramlibacter. The sequence continues at coordinate 7,039 of JAEZKX010000288.1, forward strand.
GCGGTCCGGCCGCCTACTTCACCAGCCTGCCGATCAAGGCGATGCTGCAGGCCCTGCTGCAGGACGGCATCCATGCCGAGGTGTCCCAGACCGCCGGCACCTTCGTCTGCAACCATGTGTTCTACGGCCTGATGCACCTGCTGGCCCAACCCCGTTGGGACGGGGTGCGCGGCGGCATGATCCACGTGCCCTTCCTGCCGGAACAGGGCCAGCCGTCGATGCGGGTGGAGCAGATCGTCGCCGGCCTGGCCAGGGGCATCGAAGTGGCGTTGCGGACACAACACGACATCAAGAAGGAGGCAGGGGCAATCGCCTGAGCCCAGCGCCGGGCCCACCCCCTCGGTAGAATCGGCGCGTGCCCATCCTCAACGCCGACCTGCACTGCCACTCCGTGGTATCCGACGGCACCCTGACGCCCGAGGCGCTGGCAGCCCGCGCGGCCAGCAACGGGGTCGAGCTCTGGGCCCTGACCGACCACGACGAGATCGGCGGGCAGCACCGGGCCGCCGCCGCGGCCCGGGCACATGGGATGAAATACCTCACCGGCACCGAGATCTCGGTCACCTTCGCCGGCGAGACGGTGCACATCGTCGGCCTGGGCTTCGACCCGGACGACGCCGCGATGCAGATGGGCCTGCACGACACCCGCAACGGGCGCGGGCCGCGGGCGGTCGAGATCGGCGCCGGACTGGCCGCCGCCGGCATCCCCGGCGCCTACGAAGGCGCGCTGCGCTTCGCCGGCAATCCAGAACTCATCTCGCGCACCCACTTCGCCCGTTTCCTGGTGGAAACCGGCGTGTGCCGCGACACGGCCGAGGTGTTCCGCCGCTACCTCACCGAGGGCAAGCCGGGCTACGTGCCGCACCGCTGGGCTTCGCTGCGCAGCGCCGTGGAGTGGATCACCGCGGCCGGCGGCCTGGCCATCATCGCCCATCCGGCGCGCTACAAGCTCAGCGCCAACGAAGAGCATGCGCTCTTCACCGAATTCAAGGCGCATGGCGGCGCCGGCGTGGAGGTGGTCACCGGCAGCCACAGTCCGGCCGAATACGCCAAGTACGCCGGTTACGCCCGCGAGTACGGCCTGGCCGCCTCGCGCGGCAGCGACTTCCACAGCCCCGACGAGAGCCACACCGACCTGGGCCAGCTGCCCTACCTGCCCGCCGAGCTGACCCCGGTGTGGGAGTTGCTGGGCGACCGCATCCGGTGAGCTCCGTCCTCGCCGCCGCGGCGCAGCGGCCCAACGCGCTGGCCGGCATCGCGCTGGTGATCGGCGCCACCCTCTGCTTCTCGGCGCTGGATACCACCACCAAGTACGTCACGACCGTCGTGCCGCTGCTGATGGCGCTGTGGTTCCGCTACTTCTTCCAGGCCGTCGCCACCACCCTGGTGGTGCTGCCGCGCCGCGGCTGGCGGGTGTGGCGCACCCGGCACCTGGCCTGGCAGCTGGTGCGCGGGCTGCTGCTGCTCACCACCAGCCTGCTGGCCTTCGCCAGCCTGCGCTACATGCCGGTGGGCGAGTTCACGGCCATCGTCATGGTCACGCCGCTGCTCATCACGCTGCTGGCGGCCTGGCTGCTCAAGGAGAAGGTGCCGCCGCTGCGCTGGGCGCTGGTGGCGGGCGGCTTCGCCGGCACGCTGCTGATCATCCGCCCGGGCGGCGCCAGCTTCGGCTGGGCCAGCCTCATTCCGCTGGCGCTGGTGGTGTGCAACGCCGCGTTCCAGGTGCTGACCAGCCGGCTGGCGCGCACGGAAGATCCGGAGACCATGCACCTCTACACCGGTTGGACCGGCGCCCTGCTGCCGGCGGTGGCGCTGCCGCTGGTGTGGACGTCCCTGCCCGACCCGTCGCTGTGGCTGTGGCTGTGCTTCATGGGCCTCATGGCCACCGTCGGCCACTTCCTGTTGATCCTGGCGTACTATCGCGCCCCGGCGGCGACGCTCACCCCCTACCTGTACAGCCAGATCTTCTTCGCCGTGCTGGGCGGCCTGCTGGTGTTCGGGCACGTGCCCGACGTGCTGGCGCTGGCGGGCATGGCCCTCATCGCGGCCTGCGGCGCGGCAGGTGCCTGGCTGACGATGCGCGAGCAGCGCGGTGCGCGAGACTGACGACACCATGGCCCAGTACTTCGATGTCCATCCCGAGAACCCGCAACCCCGGCTGCTGAAGCAGGCAGCGGCGCTGCTGGCCGGCGGCGGCGTGGTGGCGGTGCCCACGGACTCCAGCTACGCCCTCGCCTGCCACCTCGACGACAAGTCCGCCGTCGACCGCCTGCGCCAGATCCGCGGCGTCGACGACCGGCACCACCTCACGCTGCTGTGCCGCGACCTGAGCGAGCTGGCCAACTACGCGCGCGTCGACAACAAGCAGTACCGCCTGCTCAAGTCCGCCACGCCCGGCCCCTTCACCTTCATCCTGGAAGCCACGCGCGAGGTGCCGCGGCGGGTGAGCCATCCGCAGCGCAAGACCATCGGCCTGCGCGTGCCGGAGCACAAGGTGCTGCAGGCCCTGCTGGAGCTGCACGGCGCCCCCCTGCTGTCCACCACGCTGATCGCGCCCGGCGAAGACCAGCCCCTCAACGATCCCGAAGAGATCCGTGAACGCTTCCAGCACCAGGTGGCCGCGGTAATCGGTGCCGGCCCCTGCCCCGACCAGCCCACCACCGTGATCGACCTGGTGCCCATGGGCTCCGGCGAGTCCGCGGTGGTGCTGCGCGAGGGCCGCGGCGACTGGGCGCAACTGGGCCTCTGAGACAATCCCCCTGGTGGACCTCAACAACCTGATCCAGACCGTCCTGATCTACGCGCTGCCGGTGCTCTTCGCGATCACCGTGCACGAGGCGGCCCACGGCTACGTGGCGCGCCATTTCGGCGACAGCACGGCCTACATGCTGGGGCGGATGACGCTCAACCCGCTCAAGCACATCGACCCCATCGGCACCATCGCGATGCCCTTGCTGCTGCTGTTCACCACCTTCGCGATTCCCGGCGGACCCTTCGTCCTGGGCTACGCCAAGCCGGTGCCGGTGAACTTCGGCAACCTGCGCAGCCCCAGGCGCGACATGATCTGGGTGGCGCTGGCCGGGCCGGTGTCCAATTTCATCCAGGCGGTGCTGTGGGCGCTGCTGCTGGTGATCCTGCTCGCCGGCGGCGTGTCCGAGCCGTTCTTCCTGCGCATGGCGCAAGCCGGCATCCTGGTCAACCTGGTCATCGCCGTGTTCAACCTGCTGCCGGTGCCGCCGCTCGATGGCGGCCGCGTGCTGGTGGGGCTGCTGCCGCGCGGCCCGGCCTACCAGCTCTCCCGCGTCGAGCCCTTCGGCTTTTTCATCGTGCTGGCCCTGCTGATCCCCGGCATCCTCAGCGCCTGGTGGATCGTGCCGCTGGTGCGCGCAACCTATTCGGTGCTGATCGCACCGCTGCTGTCCATCGTCCTCTGACGCATGAAGAAAACCCGCTACCTCACCGGCATCACCACCACGGGCACGCCGCACCTGGGCAACTACGTGGGCGCCATCCGCCCCACCGTCGAAGCCAGCCGCCGCCCGGACACCGAGAACTTCTACTTCCTGGCCGACTACCACGCGCTGATCAAGTGCGACGAGCCGGCGCGCATCCAGCGCTCCACGCTGGAAATCGCCGCCTGCTGGCTGGCCGCGGGCCTGGATTGGGAGAAGGTGTTCTTCTACCGCCAGTCCGACATCCCCGAGATTCCGGAGCTGACCTGGCTGCTCACCTGCGTCACCGGCAAGGGCCTGCTCAATCGGGCCCATGCCTACAAGGCGCAGGTCGACAAGAACACCGCGGCCGGCGCCGACGTCGACGCCGACGTCACCATGGGCCTGTTCATGTACCCGGTGCTGATGGCCGCCGACATCCTGATGTTCAAGGCGCAGCGGGTGCCGGTGGGACGCGACCAGATCCAGCACATCGAGATGGCGCGCGACATGGCCTCCAGCTTCAACCACCTGTACGGCGAGCACCTGGTGCTGCCCGAGGCCCAGGTGGACGAACAGGTGGCGCTGCTGCCCGGCCTGGACGGCCGCAAGATGAGCAAGAGCTACGACAACACCATCGGCCTGTTCGCGCCGCGCGAGCAGGTGCGCCGGCAGATCTTCTCGATCGTGACCGACTCGCGCGCGCCCGGCGAGCCGAAGTCCACCGAAGGCTCGGCGCTGTTCCAGATCTACCAGGCCTTCGCCTCCGCCGAAGAAACGCAGCAGCTGCGCCAGGCCTATGCCGATGGCATCGCCTGGAGCGATGCCAAGCAGGCGCTGTTCGACCGCATCGACCGCGAGATCGCGCCCATGCGCGAGCGCTACGAGCACCTGGTGGCCCATCCGCAGGAGCTCGAAGCCATCCTGCGTGCCGGCGCCGACAAGGCACGCGCGCTGGCCACGCCGCTGTTGCGCGAGCTGCGCGAGGCCGTGGGCCTGCGCAACCTGGGCGCGCTGGCCGCCGGCGCGAAGAAGGAGAAGGCGAAGGCCGCTTCGCTGCCCGCCTTCAAGCAGTACCGCGAAGCCGACGGCCTGTTCTACTTCAAGTTCGTCGACGCGCAGGGCCGGCTGCTGCTGCAAAGCATCGGCTTCGCCTCGCCCAAGGAAGCCGGCCAGTGCATCGCGCAGCTGAAACAGGCTGCCTCCGCCGACGCCCTGCAGGGGCAGGCCACGCGTGCAGAGGGCGTGAGCGCCGACGACGTCGACACCGCCTTGCGCGCGCTCGCGGCCGGATGAAACCATCGCATTAATCGCAGGTGCGCGCAGCAGAAGCGTTATCCTTGGCCGCTGGCTCAAGCAGGACGATCCCCACAATTGTGAAGAACATGACCCTCTACGTCATCGACGACCACCCCCTGATGCGCGAAGCCGTGGTCATGCTGCTGCGCCGCCTGCGTCCGGGCGCCAACGTCGTCGAACTCGATCGCATGGGCGGCGTCGAAGCCGCCGTCAAGCAGCATGGCACGCCCGACCTCATCACCCTCGACCTGAAGCTGCCCGACACCACCGGCGCGTCGGGCGTGCACGAACTGAAGAAGCGTTTCCCGGAGACGCCGCTGGCCGTGCTGTCCGCCTCGCCCGCCTCGGATGCCGAGGAGCAGTGCATCGAAGCCGGCGCCGACATCTACATCGAGAAGTCCTCGGGAGCGCAGGAGATCGGCAACGCGCTGCGCGCGCTGATGTCCGCCGACGGCCAGTTCGAGGAACTCGCGCCCACGGACAACAAGCTGTCCAAGCGCCAGAAGCAGCTGATCGTGATGCTCGATCGCGGCCTGTCCAACCGCGAGATCGCCGACGAACTGGGCATCAGCGAGCACACGGTGAAAGTGCACCTGTGGCGCCTGTTCCGCCGACTGGGCGTGAAGAGCCGCACCCAGACCATCCACTACGCGCGCACCCACGGCCTGCTGGCCGCCTGAGGCCGGTCCGCCGCTGGCTGCCAGGGGCGCGCCCCTGCCGCCTTGGGGGCCTGCGGGTGCCGGCCGAGCCGTCTGGGCGCCTGGGCGGCAGAAAGGCGCAGGCGCGTTTCCCTGCCGCCCAGGGTCCTAGGGCCGGCTCACCAGCCGTGCCACCGAGGCCACCGCCCGCTCCGACGCCGCGCGCGGATCGCTGGGATGCAGCATGAGGCGGAACACCGTGCCACGCCCCACCACCGACGCCAGCGTCAGCGGATGGCCCAGGATGTGGGTGAGGCGCCCCACGATGTAGAGGCCCAGCCCGAAGCCGTCCTCGGTGCCTGCATGCGCGGGCACCTTGTAGAACTCGCGGAAGATCTCCTTCTGGTGCACCGGGGCGATGCCCACGCCGGTGTCCCAGATCTCGATGCGCATGCCGCGCGCCGTCACCCGCGATGCCAGCAGGATGCCGCCGCGCTGCGTGTACTTGATGGCATTGGAGATCAGGTTGCCGACGATGCGCCGCAGCAGGATGGGGTCGGACATGGTGGTGCCAGGCTGCACGTGCACGCGAAAGCGCAGACCCTTGGCCTCGCACAGCGGACGGTACTGCAACTCCAGGTCCTGCAGCAGCTTGCCCACGTCCACCGGTTCGATGCTGAGCCTGATCTTGCCGGAGTCCAGGCGCGCCAGGTCGAACAGCGAGTCGAACAACTGGTTCACCGCCTTGGTCGATTCCACGATCTTGGGCGCCAGTTCGTGCACCAGCTCCGGCTCGCTGCCCAGCCACCCGGCATAGAGCCCCAGCGCGTGCACCGGCTGGCGGATGTCGTGCGCCGCGCTGGCGAGGAAGCGGTTCTTGATCTCCACCGCGTCCAGCGCCGCCTGCGTCTGCCGCGTGAGCGATTCGATCAACTGGTTGTTGCGGTACTGCAGCTCGAAGTTGCGCCGGTGCGTGGCATGCAGCCGCTCGCCTGCCTTGCGCAGCACCTGCCAGAACACCAGCAGCAAGGCCACCAGCCACCAGTGGTCGATCGGGCCTTCGAGCTCCAGCTCCACGCCCATGCGCCACGCCACCACCGCCAGCGCAGTGCCCGCCAGGGTGTTGAGGTAGCCGAACATCACGTCCAGCCGGGTGGACAAGGCGTTGACCGCGAACATCGCCAGGCCCGCCAGGATCAGCCAGCAAATGAACTGGTGCGCGAGCGGCGCGCGGTCGAAATGCAAGGCGGTGGTGAGCCCCCAGACCAGCGCCGTCGCCGGCCACACCGGGCGCCAGCGGCGGAAGAAGGCCAGCTGCTCGCCTGTGCCGCGGTGGATCACCTGCCGCTCGTAGTGGTGGATCACGAAGTAGCGCGCGAACACGAGGGCGATGGCGCCGGCGGCCCAGGCCGCCAGCATCGCCGGTGGCGCGTCGGCCCACAGGATGCCCACGATCAGGGCGATGAGGACCAGGGCCACCCATTGCGTGTCACGCTGCGTGCGCATCAGGCTGCGCACCAGTTCCCCGTCCACCCACAACGCCTCCGCGGCGTGCCCGTCCCCCGCCGTCAACTCCTTCTTCATGGGCGGCAGTCTAGAACAATGCCTGTCTTCGCTTAGGAGAGCTCCCACAACGCTATGGTCCTCGTCCTACAGAGTAGAACGTGGAAGGCATGGAGACTCGTCCGTGCGCAAGCCAAAAACCCTCGCGGCGGCGCAAAGATCAGGGACAGCGGTCCTGCTGTTCATACCGCGAAGCAACCTTCAAGAGGATCACATGGATTCCCAGACCAGCACCCCCGATACCGAAGCCAAGCCCGTCGCCAAGAAGTCCCTCCGTGGGTTCGCCGCGATGGATCCGCAGCGCCAGCGCGAGATCGCCAGCCTGGGCGGCCGCGCCGCGCACCAGAGCGGCCACGCCCACGAGTTCACCAGCGAAGAAGCGCGCGCCGCGGGCAAGAAGCGCCACGCGCGCGCCCAGGCGGCCGCTGCCGCCGCCGAAGCGCCGCGCGCCTGACGGCACGCACTTAGGACGGCGCGTGGCGGGCCTGGCCCCCGGGGCTGACAGCCCCGGCCCGCCACGCTGTCTAGGAT
>JAEZKX010000355.1 GCA_023436025.1 Pseudomonadota bacterium
CCCGAACAGCGCCAGGCCGGCCGGCATCAGCACGCCTGCCAGCGCCACGCCCAGCGGCACGCCCGACTGCTTCAGCGCGAAGAACAGGCCGGCCGAGCCGGAAGGTACATGACGGCCCAGGATGGCCGCCGAGGTCGGGTTGCCGCCACCGTAGCCCAGGCCGATCAGCCCCGCCGCCAACAACAGCAGCCACGGCGTGCCGGCGGTGGTGACGGCCATGCCGATGGCCACCATGGCCAGCACGCCTTGCGTCATGCGCGTGGCGCCGACCCGGTTGACCCAGGGCCCGACCAACAGGCCCGACACCATGGCCAGCAGGAAGGCAGTGCCGGTGAACAGGCCCACGCGCTCGGGCGGCAGGCCGAGTTGCGGCGCCACCGCCGGCGCCAGCACGGCGGCGCCGCTGAGGGCCATGGTGGCCAGGGTCTGCACCGACAGGGTGGCGCCCAGCGCCAGCCAGGGACGCTGCGTCATGCGGGCCCGGCGCCGCTGTCCAGGCGCCAAGTGGTGGTGAACTCCACGCGCCCGGGCGGATGCACGTTGAGCGAGACCGACAGCAGCCGGTCGTTGCGCCCCAGGTAGAAGCGCCGCACCAGCAGGCCGGGCGAACCCTTCTTGACGCCGAGCAGCTTCGCGCTGTCCGCGGGCACGCCGATGGCGCCCACCACCTGCTGCGCCTGCAGGATGCGTTCGCCGCCGTACTTCTCGATCAGGCCGAACACCCAGACGCCGCCGCCTTCCAGCTCCGCGCGCATGCCCTCGCATTCGGGCCGCACGAAGATGCGCATGTGCACGATGGGCTCGCCGCCTTCGATGGGATAGCGGCAGGTGTCCCATTCGAGCCAGCGCTCGCCCTCGCTGCAGCGCAGCTGGTCGGCCAACGCCGCGTCCGCCACGATCCAGCGCGAGCCCAGCACCTTCAGCCGGGTGCCGCGCGCATAGGCCATGAGGTCGCCGAGCGAGGACAGCGAGGCGCTGTACTGGCGCGCGCTCTGCGCGGCCAGCACCCTGGTGCCCACGCCCTGGTGGCGCGAGACCAGTCCCATCTCGCACAGCTGGCGCACCGCCTCGCGCACCGTGTGGCGCGACACCGAGAAGCGCTGGCACAGCTGCGGCTCCGGCGGCAGCAGGCTGCCGACGGCGAAGCGGCCCTCGCCGATCTCGCGCGCCAGCACGGCGCTGAGCTGCTGGTAGCGCGGGACGGGGCCGGCCGGCGGCAGGGCTTCGGGAGCGGGCACCATGGCGTCAGTACATGTAGTGGCCGCCGTTGACGTGGATCACCTGGCCCGAGATGAAGCCGCCGCGCTCGCAGCACAGCAGGTCGCAGGCGGCGGCCAGTTCGTCGACGTCGCCGTAGCGGCCGAGCGGGATTTCCTTCTCCAGGCGCTCGCGCTGCTGGTGGGTGTACTGCGACCAGTCGCGCACCGTGTCGATGGCGCCGGGCGCCACGGTGTTGACCGTGATGTTGTCGGGGCCGAACTCCCGCGCCAGCGCCATCGCCAGGCCATGCAGGCCGGCCTTGGCGGTGATGTTGTGGGCACGCTCGGTCACCTGGCCCCAGAAGCCGTCGAAACCCGACACCAGCACGATGCGGCCCCACTTGCGCCGCTGCATGCCGGGGATGGCATGGCGCGCCAGGTAGAAGGCGGCGCTGAGGTTGGTGCGCAGGATCTCGTCCCACTTCTGCGGCGTGATCTCGAGGAAGGGCTGCTTGTGGCGGATGCCGACGTTGGACACCACGATGTCGAGCGCGCCGAAGTGTTCGGCCGCGTGCCGCACCAGCGCCTCGACCTCCTCGTCGCGGCTGACGTCGGCCATCAGGCCGATCGCCTGGCCGCCGGCGGCGCGGATCTCCTCGACCACCGCATCCACCGCGGCGCGGTCGCTGTGGCCGTTGACGACGACGTTGGCGCCATTTCGCGCGAAGGACAGGGCCACGGCGCGGCCGATGTTGCGGCCCGAGCCGGTCACCAGCGCGGTACGGCCGGCCATGGGAAAGGGGGTGGAAGTGGATCGCGCCATCGACCGGCAGCATAACATGCGGACGTCCGGACGTTTAGGTCTAGAATCCGCCGCGTCGAATTCCAATAACCAACGGAGACAATCCATGCATCGACGCGCCGCCGGCTGCCTGCTGGCTTCCCTGGCCCTTGCCTTCTCCACCCTTGCATCCGCGCAGGCCTGGCCGGACAAGCCGGTCAAGCTGATCGTGCCCTACCCGCCCGGCGCCTCGACCGATGCGCTCGGCCGCATCATCGGCCAGAAGGTGTCGGCGGCCCTGGGCCAGCCCGTGGTGGTGGACAACCGCGCCGGCGCCAGCGGCAACATCGGCACCGAGGCCCTGGCGCGCGCGAGCGCCGACGGCTACACCTTCGGCCTGGGCACCGACGCCACCCATGCCTCCAACGTGCACCTGGTGGAAAAGGCGCCGTTCCAGCCGCTGCGCGACTTCACGCCGCTGGCGCTGGCGGCGATGAACCCCATCGTGCTGGTGGTCCATCCCTCGGTGCCGGCCGCCAACGTCACCGAGCTGGTCGCCTACGTCAAGGCCCACCCCGACAAGGCCGGCTACGGCAGCTCCGGCACCGGCTCGCCGCACCACCTGGCGGGCGAGCTGCTGCGCGCGCGCACCGGCGCGCCCTTCACGCACATTCCGTACAAGGGCGGCGGTCCGGCCCTCAACGACGTGATGGGCGGCCAGATCCCCATGCTGTTCGCCAGCGCCATCACCGTGATGCCGCACATCCAGTCGGGCAAGCTGCGCGCCATCGCCGTCACCAGCACGCAGCGCTACGACGGCCTGGCCAGCGTGCCGACCGTGGCCGAGACCCTGGCCGGCTTCGAGATGCCTTCCTGGCTGGCCTTCTTCGGCCCGGCCAACCTGCCCGAGCCGGTGGCCAGGCGCCTGAGCGACGAGATCGTCAAGGCGCTGCGCGACCCGGAGGTGAAGGCCAAGCTGACCCAGAGCGGCCTGGTGGTGGTGGCCGGCGGCCCGGCCGAACTGGCCGCCGTGCAACGCAAGGACCACGACCTCAAGGGTCGCCTGATCCGTGAAGCCAACGTGAAACCGGAGTGAGTTTGAGCGCCGTTCCCCCTTCCCTGCCGCTGGCCGGCGTCGTCGTCGTCGAACTGGGCCACAGCGTGGCCGCGCCCTACGCGGGCCAGATCCTCGGCGACCTCGGCGCCGAGGTGATCAAGGTCGAGAAACCGGCCGGCGACGATGCGCGCCACTGGGGCCCGCCCTTCGTCGACGGCGCGGCCGCCACCTTCCAGGGCTTGAACCGCAACAAGCGTTCGCTGGCGCTGGACCTGCGCGATGCGGCTCAGTTCGCCCGGCTGAACGCGCTGATCGACGCGCGTGCCGACGTGGTGCTGCAGAACATGCGGCCGGGCCAGGTGGAACAGCTCCAGCTGGACGCGGCCACGCTGCGCGCGCGCAAGCCGGCGCTGGTGTACTGCAACCTCGGCGCCTTCGGCGCCAAGGGCCCGCTGGCCGAGCGGCCCGGCTACGACCCGCTGATGCAGGCCTTCAGCGGCATCATGAGCGTGGTCGGCGAGCCCGGCGGCGCGCCGGTGCGGGTGGGCCCGTCCATCGTCGACATGGGCTCGGGCATGTGGGCCGCCATGGGCATCGTGTCGCTGCTGCTGCGGCGCAAGGACACGGGCGAAGGCGGCGTGGTGGACGTGTCGCTGTTCGAGACGGCGGCGGCCTGGATGACCATGTACTCGGCGCAGCACCTGGCCGACGGCAGCATCCCCGGCAAGAACGGCTCCGGCCAGGCCGGCATCGCGCCCTACCGCGCCTACCGCACCAAGGACGCCGACCTGGTGGTGGCGGCCGGCAACAACGAACTGTTCCGGCGCTTGTCGAAGGTGGTGGGGCATCCCGGCTGGCCGGAGGATCCGCGCTTCGCCGACAACCCGGCGCGGGTGCGCAATTCGGCCGCGCTGTACGCGATGCTGGAGGACTGCTTCGCGACAAGGACCAACGCCGAATGGATCGCGCTGCTGGACGCGGCCGGCGTCCCCTGCGCGCCGGTGCAGGACGTCAAGGGCATGCTGGCGCATCCGCAGACCCAGGCGCTGGGCATCGCGCAGGCGGTGCCGGGCAGCTCCATCCCCCTGATCGGCCTGCCCATGAGCCTGGACGGCGTGCGGCCGCAGCCGCGCAGCGCCGCGCCCAAGCTGGGCGAGATGAACGAGGCCACGCCATGAACCTGCCGACCTACGAAACCCTGAAGACCGAGCGCCACGGCGCGCACCTGCTGGTGGTCACCCTGAACCGGCCGGAAGTGCTCAACGCCATCAACACCCAGATGGGCCGCGACCTGCTGGACCTGTGGACGCGCCTGACCGCGGACTACGAGGACACCCGCTGCGTGGTGCTGACCGGTGCCGGCAACCGTGCCTTCTGCGCCGGCGGCGACCTCAAGCAGCGCAACGGCATGACCGACGTGCAGTGGCGCCAGCAGCACGAGATCTTCGAGCGCGCCTTCTTCACGCTGCTGGAGCTGCCGGTGCCGGTGATCGCCGCCGTCAACGGCCATGCCTACGGCGGCGGCTTCGAGACGGCGCTGGCGTGCGACTTCATCTATGCATCGCGCAACGCGAAGTTCGCGCTGTCCGAGGTGCGCCTGGGCATCATGCCCGGCGGCGGCGGCACGCAGAACTTGGCGCGCGCAGTCGGCGAGCGCCGCGCCAAGGAGCTGATCCTGCGCGCCCAGGCCTTCGATGCGGCGCAGGGGCTGCAGTGGGGGCTGGTCAACCACCTGAGCGAACCGGGCCAGGTGCTGGACGACGCACTCGCGGCCGCGACCGAGATCGCCGGGAACGGACCGCTGGCCGTGCGCCAGGCCAAGAAGTCCATCCACTACGGGCTGCAAATGGACCTGCTGACCGGCAGCCGCTTCGAGATCGAAGCCTACAACCGGCTGGTCTCGTCCGAGGACCGGCACGAGGGCGTGCGCGCGTTCAACGAGAAGCGCAAGCCGGATTTCAAGGGGCGGTGAACGGGCCCTGCCCACCGTCCACGCATCCTGCAAGGAAAGAACCATGACCACTGACACCGACGTCCTCGTGCGCGAGGTCGGCCTGCGCGACGGGCTGCAGAACACCAGCACCTTCGTGCCCACCGCCGCCAAGCTGCAATGGATCGAAGCCGAGCTCGCCGCCGGCGTGCGCGAGATCGAGGTCACCTCCTTCGTTCCGCCCAAGCTGATCCCGCAGTTCGCCGACGCCGAGGAAGTGGCGACGCAGGCGCTCCGGCTCCCGGGCCTGACCGTGATGGCGCTGGCGCCCAACCTGCGTGGCGCCGAGCGCGCCTTCGCGCTGGGCGTGCACAAGGTCGACTACGTGGTCTCCGTCAGCCGCACGCACAACTTGAAGAACGTGCGGCGCGAGCGCGAGGAATCGCTGGCCGACTTCAAGCGCATCGTCGAGGCGCGCGACGCCGCCGGCCTCAAGGGCAAGGTCGAACTCGCGGCGGGCCTGTCCACCGCGCTCGGCTGCTCCTACGAAGGCCGCATCGCGGTGGACGAGGTGCGCGCCTGCGCCGCCTTCCTGGCCGAGGCCGGCGCCGACGAGATCATGGTGGCCGACACCGTGGGCTACGCCGACCCCAAGCAGGTGCGCGCGGTGTTCCAGGCGGTGCTGGCCGAGACCGGCAAGACCCCGGTGGCCGCGCACTTCCACGACACCCGCGGCACCGGCCTGGCCAATGTGTCGGCGGCGCTGGACTGCGGCATCCGCCGCTTCGACGCATCGCTCGGCGGCCTGGGCGGCTGCCCCTTCGCGCCCGGCGCCAGCGGCAACATCGTGATGGAGGACCTGTGCTTCCTGCTGGACTCCATGGGCCTGCGCACCGGCGTCGACTTCGACAAGCTGCTGGCCGTGCGCGCCATCCCGGCGGCGCACCTCGGGGCCGACAGCCTGTCGGGCGCGCTGGCCAAGGCCGGCCTGCCGCGCCACTACCAGACCGCCGCGCAGCGCGCGGCCGCCCATTGACCGCATCGAACCCATGAACACCGCCACCGATCCCTTGAACGTCCACATGGACCTCGGCGAGGACTATCCCGAGATCCGCGAAAGCGTGCGCCGCATCTGCGCCGACTTCCCCGGCAGCTACTGGCGCGAACTCGACGAGAAGGAGGCCTATCCCTCCGACTTCGTCCGGGCGATGACCGAGGCCGGCTACCTGTCGGCCCTGATCCCCGAGGAGTACGGCGGCGCCGGCCTGCCGCTGCGCGCCGCCGGCGTGGTGCTGGAAGAGATCCATGCCAGCGGCGGCAACGCCGGCGCGACGCACGCGCAGATGTACACCATGGGCACGGTGCTGCGCCACGGCAGCCCCGAGCAGAAACGCAAGTACCTGCCCGAGATCGCGGCCGGGCGCCTGCGCCTGCAGGCCTTCGGCGTGACCGAGCCCACCACCGGCACCGACACCACCAAGCTGAAGACGCGGGCGGTGCGCGACGGCGACCACTACGTCATCAACGGCCAGAAGATCTGGACCTCGCGCGCGCTGTATTCCGACCTGATGCTGCTGCTGGCCCGCACCACGCCGCTGGAGCAGGTGCAGCGCAAGAGCGAGGGCCTGTCGGTGTTCCTGGTCGACATGCGCGAAGCCGTCGGCAAGGGCATGACCATCCGCCCGATCAAGGCCATGATCAACCACAACACCACCGAGGTGTTCTTCGACAACCTGCGCATCCCCGCAGACAGCCTGGTCGGCGCCGAAGGCAAGGGCCTCAAGTGCATCCTGGACGGCATGAACGCCGAGCGCATCCTGGTCTCGCACGAGTCGCTGGGCGACGCCAAGTGGTTCATCAAGACCGCGGTGAAGTACGCCAACGAGCGCGTGGTGTTCGACCGGCCGATCGGCAAGAACCAGGGCATCCAGTTCCCCATCGCCAAGTCCTACGCCTCCATGTCGGCCGCCGAGCTGATGCTGCGCAAGTCGGCGGCGCTGTTCGAGGCCGGCGCGCCCTGCGGCGAGTTCGCCAACCTCACCAAGCTGCTCACCGCCGAAGCGGCCTGGGAAGCGGCCGAGGCCTGCATGCAGACGCACGGCGGCTTCGCCTATGCGCGCGAGTACGACGTGGAGCGCAAGTGGCGCGAGGCGCGGGTGCAGCGCACGGCGCCCATCTCCACCAACCTGATCCTGTCGTACATCGCCGAGCACGTGCTGGGCCTGCCGCGTTCGTACTGACATGGGCCTCACCACGGAACTCGGCGCCTTCGTCGCCGGCCTGCGCGAGGTGCCGGATGCCGCCGTCGCCACCGTGCGCCGCGGCATCGCCGACACCGTCGGCGTCGCCTTCGCCGGCATCGACGAGCCCGTCCTCGCCCATGCGCGGGCCCTGGTGCCTTCGTCCCCCGCGCCCTCCGGCGCCGGGTCGGACTGGGCGCACGCGTCCCGCCTGTGGACCACCGGCGCGTATGCGGCGTCCGCCGACGCCGCCTTCTTCAACGCCACCGCCGCCCATGCGCTGGACTTCGACGACACCGGCCTCGACGGCCACCCCAGCGTGGTCATCGCGCCGGTGGTGCTGGCCGAAGCCGAGCGCCTCGGCCGGCCCTGGGGCGACGCCGTCACCGCCTATGTCGCCGGTTACGAGACCTGGGCCGAACTCAGCGCGCGCGACGCCGACAAGCACCACGGCAAGGGCTGGCATCCCACCGCGGTGTTCGGCGTGCTCGCCTGCGCCGCCGCCAGCGCCTGGCTGCGGGGCCTGGATGCGCAGCGCAGCAGCCACGCGCTGGGCATCGCGGCTTCCATGGCGGCCGGCCTGGTGGCCAACTTCGGCTCCATGACCAAGCCGCTGCAGGTCGGCTGGGCCGCGCGCAACGGCATCGTCGCGGCCCTGCTGGCCGAGCGCGGCACCACCGCGACCGCCGACGCGCTGGAGAGCCCACGCGGTCTGCTGGCGGCGCTGTCGCCCGCCGGCCGCACCCGCCTGGACGGCCCGGTGCGCGCCGGCGCGCCCTGGCAGATCCTGGAGCAGGGCCTGAACGTCAAACGCTACCCGACGTGCTATGCGACCCATCGCATCATCGACGCCGCCATCGACCTGCGCCCGCGACTGGCGCACCGGCTCGGCGAGGTGGAGGAGATCGTCGCCGAGATCGGCAAGCTGCAGGCCGCCATGCTGCGCGCCAGCCGGCCGACCACCGCGCTGGATGCCAAGTTCAGCGCCGAGTTCACCATCGCCTGCGCCCTGGCGCGCGGCCGCGTCGACCTGCGCGACGTCACCGACGCCAGCGTCAACCAGGACGACGTGCAGGCCCTGCTGCGCAAGGTGCGCGTGCGCGTGGTCGACGGCGCCGATCCGCTGGAGCCGCTGTTCTCGCCGGCCGACGTGCTGACGGTGCACCTGCGCGACGGCGGCAGCCTCGCCTCGGAACCCGTACGCCGTGCCCTCGGGCATGCCACCCGCCCCATCGGCGAAGCCGAACTGCGCGCCAAGTTCCTGTCGTGCACCGCGTTCGCGATGGACGACGCCGCAGGCGTCCGCTGGTGGGACGCCGCCCTGGCGCCCACCGGCCAGCCCGTGCGCTGGCCCTGACAAGAAACCGCAACCCCGAAGAACCAGAGGAGATACGAGAACCCATGCAACGCAGACAAGTCCTGGGCGCGATGAGCGCGCTCGCCGCCGCCCCCTTCGCCTTCGCGCAGGACAGTTTTCCCAGCCGCACGGTGCGCCTGATCGCGCCCGTGCCCGCGGGCAACGGCTCGGACGTGGCGCTGCGCATCCTGGCCAAGGAGATGTCCCAGGCCACCGGCCAGCCCTTCGTGGTGGAGAACCGGCCCGGTGGCAACAACACCATCGGCGCCCAGGCGGTGCTGTCGGCGCCGGCCGACGGCTACACCCTGTTCTTCGGCACCAATGCGTCGATGGCGGCCAATGCGGCCACCTTGAAGAACCCCGGCTACGACCCGGTGGGCGACTTCATTCCGGTGGGCCTGGCGATCCGCGCCCGCTGGGTGCTGGCGGTGCCGGTGAGCTCGCCCTACAACAGCATCGAGCAGCTGATCGCGGCCGGCAAGCGCGACCCCAAGCTGCTGAGCGCGGCTGCCGGCAGCACCGGCTTCCAGATGGCCGCGGCGCTGTTCTCCAAGGGCGCCGGCGTCAACATCAACGTGATCCCCTACAAGGGCACGCCGCCGGCGGTGGCCGACGCGGTGGGCGGCCAGGTCAGCTTCGTCATCGCCGACCTGTCCACCCTGCTGCCGCTGCTGCAGTCGAACAAGCTGCGTCCGCTGGCCGTGCTGGCCGACGAACGCCTGGCCTTGCTGCCGGACGTGCCGACCACGCGCGAGAAGGGCTATGGCGGCACGGCGCTGCACAGCTGGGCCGCGCTGTTCGCCCCCGCCAAAACGCCGCCGGCGGTGCAGCAGCGCCTGGCCGCGCTGATGGAGAAGGCCGTGCAGTCCGAGGCCTTCCGCAAGTACGCGGCCGACGTCAACAGCGAGGCGCCCTTCATCGGCCCGACAGGGCTGGGCCAGTTCCAGAAGGCGCAGATCCAGGCCTACCGCGACGCCATGGCAGCCGCCGGCGTGGAGCCGCAGTGACGGCCGCGGGCTGGCCCGCCGGACGCCGCATCGCCATCGTCGGCGCCGGCGCCATCGGCTGCCGCATCGCGGCGCACTTCGCCCAGCACGGGATCGCCGCCACGCTGTTCGACGGCTGGCGCGCGCATGTCGCGGCCCTGCGCAGCGGCGGCCTGGTGCTGGAACACGCCAACGGCCGCACCGAGACCTTCCCGGCCACGGCGTACGCCTACGACGACCCCGAGGCGCCGGCCGGCTTCGACCTGGTGCTGGTCGCCGTGCGCAGCGACGACACCCAGGCGGTGCTGCCACTGGTGCAGCGCCTGCTGGCCGAGGGCGGCTGCGTGCTGTCGTGCCAGAACGGCCTGAACGAGGACGCCATCGCCGCCGTCGTGGGCGTGGAGCGCACGCTGGGATGCTCGCTGATCTTCGGCGCCCGGCTGGTGGCGCCCGGCCGCGTCCAGGTGCTGCCCGGCGCCGACGTGCTGCGCACCGGCGAGCTGGCCGGCGGCGACAGCGCGCGCCTGCAGGAACTGGTGGCGCTGCTCGGCACCTGCGGCACGTCCACGCCCACCTTCAACCTGCTGGGCTACCGCTGGATGAAGCTGATGCTCAACGCCACCGGCAACACGCTGCTGCTGCTGACCGGGCTGGATGCGAAGGCGCTGCACGACCGCGAAGACGCACGCCGCGTCATCATCGGCATGGCGCGCGAGATCCTGGGCACGGCGCGCGCCGCCGGCATCGAGCCGGAACCGGTGCTGGACCAGCCCACCGATGCCTGGGTGGCGCCCGGCGCGCTGGACGATCCGCGGCTGCACGCGGCGCTGCAGGCGCATGGCGACGGCCTCGGTCCGCGGCGGCTGTCCATGGTGGCGGACTTCGCGGCGCGCGGGAAGACGGAGGTCGACCACATCAACGGCTACATCGCCGGCAAGGCCCAGGCGCTGGGCCGCAGCGCGCCGCTCAACGCGCAGGTGTGGCGCTGCGTGAAGGAGATGGAGGCGCGCCAGCGCCAGGCCGGCGTGCAGGTGCTGGACGAACTGGCCGCCACCGCAATCGCAACCGCCTGAGCGCCATGGAAGCCCACAACCTGCACGACCTGCGGGAGCTGGCGCGCCGGCGCCTGCCGCGCGGCGTGTTCGAATACATCGACCGCGGCGTCGAGGACGAGGTCGCGCTGGCCGAGAACCGCGCCGCCTTCGCCCGCGTGAAGCTGCGGCCGCACGCCCTGCGCGACGTCGCCGGGCGCAGCAGCGCCTCCACCCTGTTCGGCGCGCCGCTTTCGATGCCGGTGGCGGTGGCGCCCACCGGCTCGGCCGGCCTGGTGTGGTACCAGGGCGAGCTGGAGCTGGCCAAGGCGGCGGCCGCGGCCGGCGTTCCGTTCACGCTGGCCACGGCGGCCATGACCTCGATGGAGACGGTGGCCGCACAGGCCGGCGGTCGCCTCTGGTTCCAGCTGAACATGTTCGTCGACCGCTCCATCTCGCACGGCATGGTGGCGCGCGCCGAGCGCCTGGGCTTCGAGGCGCTGGTGCTCACCGCCGACTGCTCGGTGACGCCCAACCGCGAGTACAACGCGCGCAACGGCTTCGCCCTGCCCTTCCGGGTGTCGCCGAAGTCGCTGGTGGACATGTCGCTGCATCCGCGCTGGATGGCCGGCGTGCTGCTGCGCTACGTGCTGGGCACGGGCCTGCCGAAGTACGAGAACTATCCGCCCGAGCTGCGCACGGCCGTCACCCGCTTCTCCACCAAGAAGGGCGCCGGCCGCTGCGAGGACCTGAGCTGGGACGACGTGCGCACGCTGCGGCGGCTGTGGCCGCGCCAGCTGGTGATCAAGGGCATCCTGCGGCCCGAGGACGCCCTGCGGGCGGTGGAGCTCGGCGCCGACGCCATCGTGGTGTCCAACCACGGCGGCCGCACCGTCGACAGCACCGAGGCGCCCATCGCCGCCCTGCCGCGCAT
>JAEZKX010000397.1 GCA_023436025.1 Pseudomonadota bacterium
CCTTCGGCCACGACTGCGTGATGGACCCCTGGTACGGCATGGGTTCCGGCGACATGCTGGAGGTGGCCCACATGGGACTGCACGTGGCGCAGATGACCAGCCAGAAGGGCATCCGCGCCTGCTTCGACGCGGTGACGGTGAACGCGGCCAAGGTGATGCACCTGCCGGCCTATGGCCTGGCGCCCGGCTGCGATGCGAGCTTCGTTCTGCTGCAGGCGCGCGACCCGGTCGAAGCGATCCGCCTGCGCGCCAACCGGCTGAAAGTATGGCGCCGCGGCGTGCTGCTGGCGCAGACGCCGCCCATCGCCGCGGCTTTGAGCGTACCGGGGCGGCCGGCCGAAGTGCGGTTCGCCTCGCCTGGGGCCTGACCCGAGGGCCGGGCGCCGTCACGACCCGCCCCACGGACCGCGGCTACCCGGATACCGCAGGCTGTCGCGCCGCCAGCCTTCGCCGCGCAGGTCCAGCACCAGGTTCTTGGTGTCGCCGGTCAGGTGCAGGATGCCAATGGGCGCCCGAGGCTCGAACGGTTCGCAGAACTTGCGCAGCCGCGCATCGAAGGCGGGCAGCGCCAGATGGCAGGTCCAGTTGCAGGTGGCCGGCAGGGGATGTACCGGCAACTGCTCGACCCACAGCATGTGGTTGAGGGCCGTCTGGTCGCAGCACAGCTGGCCTTCCGTGGCGGCCAGCCCCTGCCCCAGGTGCGCCGCCCACGCCTTCCAGTGCGGGGCATCGGCGCCCAGCGCGTAGACCCCTGCGTTGTAGTAGCTGTCCCAGAGCGTGCGCCGCGCCATGTCCTCGCCGAAGCACTGCCGCATGCGGTCCATGCGCCAGGCCAGCGCGCCCTCGAAGTGGCGGTAGGCCCGGTCCGCTTGCGGCACCGCGGCCAACGCGCCCTGTGCCGCGACCGCGAACAGCAGGTCCAGCGCCGCGCGTTCCTGCACCCAGGCATCGGCGTCGATCCAGAGATAGACGTCGTAGCCGGGAAAGTAGTCAGGCAGGAAGGGGCGCACCGTCAAGCCGCGCAGCGTGGGCTCCTCTTCGCGGCGCCGCGCGTGCACCGGCAGGTCCCAGCCGGGCTCCACCAGCTGCGCGCCGAAGCCCGAAAGCCAGGCACGGCTGCCGGCTTCCAGGCCGAGGTCGAAGCAGGCGAAGGCGGTGAAGGCCGGCGTGGGCCACTGGTGCAGCGACTGCACCAGCCCGCGCAGCAGCGGCAGGAAGCCTTCGTTGGCGGCGGTGACGACGAGGGTGCGCATGGCGGCATTGTCGTCGCGGCGGGCGACCGTCGCGGCGGGTGTGGGGCGACGCGGCCTGCGTACCCGCGTCCCCGCGCGTCCCCCCGGGCCGCGTGCTACGGCCTCGCAGGCCTGCAGCAGCCGCACCGGAACGCCTGTGCGCACCGTATTGTGGACTTCGGCCACGGCGTCGGTCTCGCGCAGCAGCCGTGCGATGTCCTGCGGCGGCGCTGGCGAACGCACGGTCGCGGTGTAGGCGATGTTGGTGGCCGCCAGGCCGATGCCGGGAAAGTCCGCGCAGGCCTCGACCTCCACGCCCTCGACGGGAATGCCCAGGCGGGCGCCCTCGCGGTAGAGGTCGTTGCAGTAGCAGGTGGCCAGGGCGAGCATGAGGAACTCGCCGCCGTTGACGCTGGAGCCGGGCGCGCCGGCCTTGGGCGCGATGGCCAGCGCCTGCGACGCCGTGCCGGTGCGCACGGTCACCTGGTGGCCGCCAGGCGAATGGCTGACGGTGGCGGCGATCTGCATGGGGCGTGTCCTCCGAACGGGGACGCCCATTGTGCGACGGGGCCACCGCGCTTTCAAGCGCGCGCGACCGCGGCAGCGCCCGCCCGCGGAGACGCGCCTACAGGCGCTTGGTCATGCGCGCCAGGTAGTAGTTGTCGATGTAGTTCTCGATGCGCACCAGCTCGCGGTAGCCGTGCCTGGCATAGAACTTCGGCGCCTGCCATTCGAAGGTCTCCAGCGAGGCGCTGTGCGCGCCAAGTTCGCGGCCGGCCTGCTCCGCCTGAGCGAGCAGGCGCGAGCCGACGCCGCTTCCGCGCAGGTCCTCGTGCACCCACAGCACCTCGACGTGCAGCCAGTACATGGCCACCTGCGCCCGGATGCCGCCCACCACCTCGTCGCCTGTTCGCGCGTTGAGGCGGATGTACTGCACTTCGGGGTAGGTTCCATTGAAGCGGTAGTTGAATTCGCGCAGCTGGCGGCCTACGAAGCCGGAGCGCACTTCTTCTTCGGTGGCGGGGGAGATCTCGAGGTCGGTCGGTAGGGTCACGACTGCGATCGTAGCCGGTGCGACTCCTTCGAAAGGTGGGAGTCACTCGATCAGAGAAAGGCCTTACTCCCTGACCCGGCGCTCGATCTCCCGGTCCCAGGCAGCATCAGCCTCGGCGTCAGCCTCACCGTGCAAGGACTCCAAGAGTTCCTCGGGAAGGCGAGCACGACTTCGGCGGACAAAGCCTTGGCTCGGGCTCCAGGTTCGTCGACCCAAGGCGCGCATTGCGGCCTCCGCATCTGTTATCCCTCATGCCTGCGCGCCCTCCAATAGCCCGGCTTGCGGCTGAACGGAGCGACAGCGAGAACAACAATTTCGTTTCGGCGCTGGACGTACACCACAGAGAAAGGAAAGCGCTTTGGAAAGACGCGCTTTGTCTTGAACAAGTACGGCGAGCCCATCTCAGGGAACTCCGCTGCAAGGGCAACGGCGCGCTGAACTGACTCGAACAGCCGATCGCCCAGGCGACGATCAATTTCAGCGTAGTACACGACCTCTTCCGCCAGTTCACTCCGCGCAGCGTCGTGAAAGCGGACCGAGATCACTTCAGGAGACGGCGGATCTCGGCGAAAACTTCTTCAGCCGGAATGAGCTTGGCGGTGCCGTTCTCGACCTCTTCGAGGCGGCGCTCGATCTCCTGCGCCCAAGCGGCTTCGATCTCCTCATCGGAATCCTGAACGGATGAGATCAGTTCCTCAGCCAGCCGGATGCGCTCTTCCGGCGGCAGAGCGCGCGCCTTCCGTGAGAGTTCGTCGATGAGGCTGGACATGGCTGCTCCTGGGCAATCCGACTAGTCTACTCCCCGCCGCCCCAGTGGCAAGCCGGCCTGCCCGATGAGGGATAACGAATGAAAGGGACTTCCCCGTCCCCGAACCAGCCGCGGTCTTGCGGGAGAGAGTGGCCTATGCCAGCCCCTGCGACAGCTCAGAGCAGCGCAACGCCGCTTATCCACACATTCAGCTGGCATCGGCCACACTCGCCTTGAGCCATCTGCCGTCATGTCCCGGTCCTGGCCATGGACAACCTACTGAAACTCAACACCTAGTCCACGTGCAGTGCATGGCGCCCTGGCACCACCGCAGCCACTCCTGGAGCATCTGTGCCCCTCCGCATGCTCGTGGGCTGCAGAGCGACATCTTGCCACTGTCGAGCCTAGGGACATCACATCGGACGGTGCCGCCCGCGCCGCTTTGGCTGATGATTAAGCGCTTGATCTCAAATGTCGCTGGATGCCCGGCAGCAGATGGAGGCCTTTCATGCCCGGAACGAAACCTGCTGTTCCCATGCCTGGAGTCCTTCCTCGCGTGATGGTCTGTGCCACCGCCCCGCAAGCCGCGCTCGCTGAAGACCTGGCCGGTTCCCTGCGCCAGGAGGGCATGCAGGCCGGCTGCGCCTGCTTCGACGGACTGCCGCCGGCCGAACTCGTCGTGCAGGTCACCGCGGCCGATGACATCCTCGCCTCGCTGGCGCACCTCGCGACGCTGCGCGACCGCTCCGTCGTGCTGTCGGCCGGAGTCGACCTGAGCGCGTTGCAGTTCCAGGCCTTGCTCGACGGCGGCGCCAGCGACTTCGTCAGCGTGCCCTCTACGCCGGCCGAGCTGGCGGTGCGCGTGCAGCGGCTGGTGGCATTGTCGTGCGCGCTTCCAGGCGTCGCTTCACTGACACCCGATGATTCGCCGTGCGCGCACGCTGCATTGCGCGCACTCGTCGGCGACAGCCCGGCCTTCCGTCAGCAGGTTGCGCGGCTGCCGGTGTTCGCGCGTTACGACGCCAGCGTGATGATCCTGGGCGACACCGGCACCGGCAAGGAGCTGTGCGCGCAGGCGATCCACTATCTGTCGCCACGCGCCGGCGGTCCGTGGGTGGCGGTCAACTGCGCAGCCATCCCTACCGAACTGCTCGAGTCCGAGCTGTTCGGCCACGTGCGCGGCGCCTACACCAATGCGCACGCCAGTCGCGCCGGTCTGGTGCGCGAAGCTGAGGGCGGCACGCTGTTCCTGGACGAGATCGACTCGCTGCCTGTCGGCGCACAGGGGAAGCTGCTGCGCTTCCTGCAGGAGAAGGAATACCGTGCGGTCGGCTCCAGCACGGTGGCGCATGCCGACGTACGCATCATCGCTGCCAGCAGCCGGCGGCTGGAGCAGTTGCGCGCGGGCAGCGGCTTCCGCCAGGACTTGCTGTACCGCCTGAACGTGCTGACACTGCACATGCCGGCGCTGCGCGAGCGGCGCACCGACATTGTGGCGTTGGCCCTGCACTTCCTGCGCGGGGCGGCCAAGCAGTGGCAAAAGTCGGCGCCTTCGCCCACCGCCGCGGCATTGCAAAAGCTGGTGGCGCACGACTGGCCGGGTAACGTGCGCGAACTGAAGAACGTGGTGGAGCGCAGCGTGCTGATGTGCACCGGCGGCGTGCTCGGCCCGGCCGAAATCGATCTCGGCGGCACGCCGGAGAGCGTTGTCGGCGCGGTGGAGGCCGAGTCCTTCCGCACGGCCAAGCAACGCGTGGTGGAAAGCTTCGAACGCGCCTTCATCCAGCAGTTGCTGGCCTGCTCGGGCGGCAACGTCACGCGCGCTGCCCGCGCAGCCAAGAAGAACCGGCGCGCCTTCTTCGAGCTCATGCGCAAGTACGGCATCGCCTCCGACGACTTCCGCGAGGAAGCCTGAGGACTCCCCGGAGTTCTGGAGCAGGCGGGCCCCCGGAGCTTCCATAAGAGCGGCCCGCCGGGCCGCTTTTTCTTGGGAACGCCCCGGTTCCCCACCTGCGCGGGATGCCGACTTGCAGCCACTCGGTGGGATGTTTTTATCCCACTCCTCGTTCCGAGCGTCCGCGCGGCTCCGCGCGCGTTCCTATGCCGGACGGGGGAGGACGAATATGTCGCGGACGAACGGTCGCGATCACGCCTTTCCCCTCGTGCGCACAGCGGCCGCGCGCGCTGGCAAGGATGTTGCGATGAAAGCGGACCATGGAGCCCGACGTCCTCTCCACCGTCCAGCAGCTGGCGCGCCAGCTGCGGCTGCACCCCAACCTGTGCGACACCTGCGAAGGCATCGCGCGGTGGTGGCTGGCGGACGACACGCCGATCCCCGTGGTGGAGGCGGCGCTCACCTGGATGGAAGCCTGCAAGACGGTGCAGTCCGTGCCAGCCGCCGACGGCCGCACGCGCTTTCGTCGCGCCGACCTCGCAGGCTGCTCGGCGCGCCTGCAGACGCTGGAGCAGGACCCGCGCGCATTGCGCCCGCAAACCGACGGCGCCGCGCCGCGCGACGCGCTCCACTAGGAAAGGCGCGCGAGGCATGGCCGGATTCACCGCGATCGCCGCCGTCGGCAAGAGCCTGGAGCGCCTGCTGGCGCAGGCCTTCCTGCTGCGGCCGCCGGTGCCCGGCAAGACGACCAAAGCGGCGCTGGTGCGCACCGAGGACCTCGACGAGCTGCTGATCAAGACCCTGGTCGGCGACCACGGGCTGTCGATCCTGCTGTACCGCGTCGACTACAACAAGACGATGCGCGCGGCCTGGTCCGCGGTCGGCCACGCCGACGGCCGCGGCCACCTGCCGCTGGACCTGCACTACCTGCTGACGCCCTGGGCCGACAACGCCGAGCACCAGCACATGATCGTCGGGCGCGCGATGCAGGTCATCGAGCACAGCGCCATGCTGTCGGGTCCGCTGCTCTACGCGCCCAGCCTGCCGGCCACCGCGCTGTACGCGGACGAGCCGGCCGCCAGCACCACCGACAACGTGCAGCTGGTGCTGGAGGACGTGTCGACCGAGGCGCTGATGCGCACCTTCGACTCGCTGCCCGGCGACTACCGGCTCTCGGTGCCTTACGTCGCGCGTGTCGTCCTCATCGACACGCTGGCGGATCCACTGCCGCCGCCGGTGATCGATGCCGACATAGAACTGCGGGTGACCCCATGAGCCGCCGCGCCGCCCCAAGGCTCGTAGCCTCGCAGCGCGAAGCGCGGAGGGAGTTCCCATGAGAGCGCTGGCCCTCGAGGACACCATCGCGGTCGCCCACGTGCAGCACCGGCTGGCGCTGGGCATCGAGTGGATCGATGCAGTGCAGGGAACGGCGGTCGGCCGCGGCTGGACCACCGAGCTGCGCGCGATTGGCACACGGCCGCTGGTCCAGGCGTTCGAGGAGCATTCGTGCGGCCGGCATGCGGTGCGTCATGCCGGGCAGCTCGCACGGCTGCTGGCGCGCGCGGCGGATGACAAGGCCGCGACGCCGCCTGCGACGCCGCAGGACGACCCCACCAACTTCGTCCTGCACGCCTACGGGCAGACCAGCGCGCGCGCAGTCCGCTACGCCACCGGCGACGACCCACGCCGATTCGTGCCGCGCCGCCTGGCGTTGACGCCGGTGCAGGCCGGCGGCATCCCCGCCGCCAGCAACGCCAACATCCGGCAGGCCTGGCTGTGGCCGGGCGCGACCTATCCGCTTCCGAGCAAGGCGAGCGCGGTGCGCGGGTGCATCCGCCGCGGCACCGCGCTGGCCACGGCCAAGCCGGTGCCCTGGGCGCGCGTGGTGTTCACGCGGCCCGGCGCCGGACCGGCCAACTTCGCCACCGAAGCCAAACTCGGTCACGCTCACGGCGACGACCGCGGCGAGTTCCTCGCGGTGTTCGGCCCCTTGGCCGTGCCAGGCGGCGCTGCCCTGCCGGCGGGCATGGGGCGGCTCGCCTGGCCGTGCCTGCCGCCGGCGGCAACCTCTTTGGACGCCGCCGACCCGCTGGCCAGCCTGCCGCTGGAAGTCGCAGGCGAGTCCGCCCTCACCGACCTGCTGCGCGGCACCGCGCTGCCCGCTGGCTACGTGCAGCACGGCCCCATCGCGCTGACGCTGCCGCTGGCCGCGGTGTGCGCCATCGCCGACGCCGACCTGCTGTTCCCATGACCCAACGCACAACCTGACCAGAGGGATTCACCATGCCCGAGTACCTTGCCCCAGGCGTCTATGTCGAGGAAGTGAGCTTCCGCGCGAAGTCGATCGAGGGCGTGCCCACCAGCACCACCGGCATGGCCGGCATCGCCCGCACCGGGCCCGTCCAGTACACCGGCGGCCCGTCCACGACCAAGCCGCGGCTGATCACTTCGTTCACCGAGTTCCAGCGCGTCTACGGCACCATCCAGCCGCTGGCGCTGGGCAGCGGCGAGCGCGTCAACTACCTGGCCCATGCGGTGCGCGCCTTCTTCAACAACGGCGGCCGGCGCGTCTACATCTCGCGCGTCTACGCCCCGCCCAAAGACCGGACGGTCGCCAGCTGCTGTGCACGGCTGCCGGTGGTCACCACGCTGGGCACTGCGGCCTGGGCGGCGCGCTGGCCGGGCGACGAAGGCAACGTGCTGGTCGACACGCGCGTGGTGCGCAGCAAGAACCTGGCGTTCAAGCACGAGCAGCTGGCCGACGACATCCTGCAGAAGCACCTGTGGGGCGTGCAGGTGCGCACCGCGCGCGCCGGTGCGGTGGTGGAACTCACCCAGCCGCCAGCGGTCGCGCCGATCGGCAACGACCCGCTGGTTGCCGGCAACCTGTTCGTGGTGGAGGTCGACACCAGCGGCCGCCAGACCTTCATCGACAACACCGGCAACCCGGCGCCGCTGCCCGACGTGCCGGGCGTCATGGTTTCGCTGGTGGAAGTGCGGGTGATCGTGCATGCACCCGAAGGCCGCATCGACACCTACGAGCAGCTGGGCACGCATCCCTCGCAGCGCCGCTACATCGGCAAAGTGCTGGAGCGCGACGACCCGGAAGACGAGAACGCGATTGTGTTCCTCGACTGGACGCCCGGCGCGGACCGCTTCGCAGCGGCCTCCCTGATGGCCGGCCTGCAGGGCGCAGGCAAGCGCCTGTCCGGCGGCATCGACGGCGAGCTGCCTTCGCCCGATGCGCTGCGCGGCGAGGAGTCCGACCCCGACGTCGTCACCAAGCGCGCGACCGGGCTGGAAGCGCTGGGCGAACTGGAGGACATCGCCATCGTGGCGCTGCCCGACGGCGGCGCGATGGACTTCGAGATCAGCCAGGCCTGCGCCGACCACCTGATCGCGCACGCGCAGAAGGAGCGCTACCGCATCGCGGTGGTGGACGCGCCGGTGAACAGCTCGATCTCCGAGATCCGCAGCTTCCGCGGCAAGTTCGACAGCAAGTATGCCGCGCTGTACCACCCGTGGATCGAGATCCTCGACCCGCTGTTCCCGGTGGTGCCGGGCATCCCGCCGCGCAAGCTGCTGCTGCCGCCTTCCGGATTCGTGTGCGGCATCTACGCACGCAACGACATCGAGCGCGGCGTGCACAAGGCGCCGGCCAACGAAGTGGTGCGCGGCCTCACCAAGTTCGAGCTGAACATCAACCGCGCGCGCCAGGACGTGCTCAATCCCGAGGGCGTCAACTGCCTGCGCTTCTTCGAAGGCCGCGGCAACCGCGTGTGGGGCGCCCGCACCATGAGCTCGGACCCCGAGTGGAAGTACGTCAACGTGCGGCGCCTTTTCATCTACATCGAGCACTCGATCGACAAGGCGAGCCAGTGGGCGGTGTTCGAGCCGAACAACGACCGCCTGTGGGCCAACATCCGCCGCATGGTGGAGGACTTCCTGTTCGTTCTGTGGCGCGACGGCGCGCTGATCGGCGCCAAGCCCGAGGAAGCCTACTTCGTGCGCTGCGACCGCACCACCATGACGCAGAACGACCTGGACAACGGCCGGATGATCTGCCTCGCGGGTCTGGCGCCCAGCCGCCCGGCGGAATACGTGATCTTCCGCGTCGGCCAGTGGACGGCCGACTCCAAGGTGTAAGGAGCCAGGACCATGGCCACGCAGCGCAACAACCCCTACGGCGCCTTCAACTTCCTGGTCTCGCTGGGCGACGGCGACGAAGCCAGCGTCATCGCCGGCTTCTCCGACGTGTCGGGCCTGGGCACCGAAATCAACTACTCGGAATACCGCAACGGCAACGACCTGGTCAACACAGTGCGCAAGATCGCCAACACCTTCAAGCAGGAGGACGTGACGCTCAAGCGCGGCCTGATCGGCTCCACCGACCTGTTCAAGTGGGTCAAGGACGTGCGCGAAGGCGGCGACTTCCGACGCGCCGTCACCATCACCGTGCTGGACGAGGCGCGCAAGCCGGTGGCGGCCTTCCGCCTGGCCAACGCGCAGCCCAAGAAGTGGGTCGGCCCGACGCTGGCGGCCAAGGGCGGCGGCGAGGTGGCGATGGAGGAACTGCACATCGCGCACGAAGGCGTCACCTACGAGTGATGTTCGGCTAGGCCATGCTCGCTCCCGCCCGCTTCCCGCTCGGCGCGCCCGGCGTCTTCACGCTGCCCGAAGTGCGCCCTCTGCAGCTGCATCCGCAGCGCATGGACGTCTGCGCCTTCGCCGGCGTGGCGCCGCGCGGTCCCGCGCGGGTGCCGCCCGAGGAAGGCGACGTCACGGGATGGCGGCGCGTGGTGGAGGGCGGCCCGGTGCAGCGCAGCGTGCCGGTGGCGGTGCGCAGCTTCGACGACTACCGGCGCCAGTTCGGCGGCTTTGAAGGCCCGGGACTGCTGCCGCAGGCGGTGGCCGCGTTCTTCGAACAGGGCGGCCGGCTGGCCTGGGTGGTGCGCATCGTCCACGCGCGCAACGCGCCCTTCGACGACCGCTGCGCGCGCGGCACGCTTGCCGGCGCGGTACAGTCGCCGATAGACGTCATTGCTCGCAACGAAGGCGACTGGGGCAATCGCCTCACTGCGGTACTCGGCTTCACTACAACCGGCATGGCGCTGGTGTTCGGCCCGGGCGACCGCATCGACGCCGACTTGCGCACGTCGCTGCGGGCCGGCGACACGCTGCGCCTGACCGATGCCGACGGCCACCAGAGCTTCGCGCGCTGTGCCGGCCTGACCCGCGTGCGCGACCCGCAGCGCGCGCGCGAGCGCATGCTGGTGCAGCTGGACACGGTCCCGCCCTATCCGCCGGTGCGCGCCGAACTGGTCGAAGCGGTGCTGGAGATCGGCGACGGTGCCGGCCAGCGCGAGCGGTTCGAGCACCTCGCATTGGTGGCCGACCATCCGATGGGCATCGCCAATGTGCTGTGCGCGCAATCCGCGCTGCTGTGGCCGCACCCGGACTGGGCCGGAAGCGACCTGCTGCCCGCGCGCCTGCAGTGCGAGCAGCTGCAGGTGCGCAGCAACGGCTTCGGCGGCGGCCAAGACGCCTGGGACGAAATCCTCCCGGACGACTTCTTCGATCCGCTCTGGTCGCCTTCCGAGGAAGGCGGCGGCAGCGGAATCGCCGCCCTGGCCGACATCGCGCAGGTCACGCATCTGTGCGTGCCGGATCTCTACGTGCCGGCGCAGTGGGCCGGGCCGGAGCTGATCGCGGCGGTGCCGCGCGGCACGGCCGGCGCCGATTTCGCCGCGTGCGTCACTACCGATCCGGTCGCCGAGGTGGAAGCGGACGCACCGAGCGCGCTCACCGGGCTGCTGCGCGATCCGCGCACGCTCGCCGGGCTCGACGAGATCATCGCCTTGCAGCAGCGCGTGGTGGAGGTCTGCGAAGCGACCGGCGA
Organism: Pseudomonadota bacterium; assembly: GCA_023436025.1. Lineage (GTDB taxonomy): Bacteria > Pseudomonadota > Gammaproteobacteria > Burkholderiales > Burkholderiaceae_C > Ramlibacter. Next base: position 10,828 of record JAEZKX010000397.1, read on the forward strand.
CCTCATCGCCCTGCTCGACGTGCCGCCCGGTCTCTCGCAGGGCCGCATCGAGCACTGGCGCGCCCGCTTCGACACCAGCTACGCCGCGGCCTACCACCCCTGGTTGATCCCGGCGCGGCGGCAGGACGAGGACAGCGATCCGGCGCACGCGCGCGAGCGGCGCATTCCGCCGTCGGCGGTGGCGGCCGGCATCATCGCGCGCCGCGAGCTGGAACGCGGCATCCAGTGGGGGCCGGCCAACGAAGTGGCGCGCCAAGTGGTGCACGTCGCCGAGCCGCAGCCACCGGGGCTGGCCGACGCGCTGCATCCGCTGGGCGTCAACTGCTTCGTGCGCGAGCCGCGCGGCATCGCGCTGGTGGCGGCGCGCACGCTGTCGCGCGATCCCCAGTGGCGCCAGCTCTCGGTGCGGCGCCTGATGCTGATGCTCAAGCGCACGCTGCTGTCCGAGATGCAATGGGCCGTGTTCGAGCCGAACGGGCCGGCGCTGTGGCGCGACGTGCAGCACGCGATCGAGAGCCTGCTGCGCGGCCTGTTCCGCGCCGGCGCGTTCGCCGGCCGCACCGAAGCCGAGTCCTTCTTCGTGCGGCCGCTCACCGACCGCATCACGCTGGACCGAGGCGAGCTGCTGGTGGAGATCGGCGTGGCGCCGGCCGAGTCTCTGGAGTTCCTGCTGGTCCGGCTGCGCCGCGATGCCGACGGCACGCTGGCGCTGGAGGAGTGAACCCATGGCCGACACCTTCCTGCTCACAGGCTTCCGCTTCAAGGTCAAGCTGCTGCGCTCGCCCGACATCGTCGCCGGTCGCCAGCAGCCGGCCGGCGGGGGCACCGGCTATGCGCCGCCCACCGGCTCCACCGAACTGGGCACCGGCGGCTTTCAGGAATGCACCGGCCTGGAGATCGAGATGGACATCCAGGAATACGTGGAAGGCGGGCGCAACAACGGCACCGTGCGCCGCGTCGGCCGAGCCAAGTACCAGCCGCTGCTGCTGCGGCGGGGCATGTTCTTCAGGAAGGAAGGCGAAGGCAGGGTCGACCCGCAGCTGTGGCGCTGGATGCAGGGCATCCTGGACGGCGAGCGGCCGGTGGCGCGCTATGACGGCGTGATCCACGTCATGGGGCAGGACAACACGGTGCGCGCCAGCTGGACATTCGACCGCGGCCTGCCGGCCAAGATCCGCGGCCCCGAGCTCAATGCCAAGACCGGCGAGATCGCGATCGAGGAACTGACGATCGCGCACGAAGGACTGCGGCTGCTGCAACCGGCGGGGGTTGCATGACCGCCCTGACGAAGGCTTACCTGGCGGAGATCACCTCGGGCAACAGCCCGCAGGAGCTCACCGACACCAAGGTGGAGGTGCAGTTCAACCCGACCTCGCTGCGGGTGGCCATCTCCAACCGCACGGCCGGCGGCCAGCAGGCCGGCGCGCAGGCGCGGCAGCGGCCCGGCACCGGCGAGATGCAGGTCAGCTTCGACCTGGTGTTCGACAGCGCCGACGAAGGCAGCACCGGCGAAGGCGTCAGCGTGCTGGAAAAGACCAAGTCGGTGGAGCGCTTTGTGCGGCCCAAGGGCGCGCAGCGCGGACAGGAAGCGCCGCCGCGGGTGGTGTTCGTGTGGGGCGCCTTCCAGGTGCAGGGCACGATGGAGAGCGCCAACATCGATCTCGACCTGTTCGACGCGCAAGGCGTACCGCTGCGCGCCAAGGTGGCGGTCAGCATCAAGGGCCAGGACCCGCGCTGGAGCTACACGCCGGCGCCCGCGCCCTCGGGTCCCGCCGGTGCGCCGTCCGCCCCAGGCAGCGC
>JAEZKX010000421.1 GCA_023436025.1 Pseudomonadota bacterium
GCGCTGCGCTTCGCGCGGGCCAATGCCGCATTGGCGGGCCAGTCCGGCGTGTCCTTCGCGCAGGGCGATCTCTATGACTGCGTCGACGGTCGGTTCGACCTGGTCCTGGCCAACCCGCCCTATCTCAACGACAGCTGCGAACGCACCTACCGGCACGGCGGCGGCGCCTGGGGCGGCGCGCTGTCGCAGCGCATCGTGCAGGAAGGCCTGCCGCGCTTGCGCCCGGGCGGCCGTCTGGTGCTGTACACGGGCGCCGCCATCGTCGATGGCACAGACACGCTGCACGACGCATTGCGGCCGGTGCTGGATGAACACGGCTGGCCCTGGCGCTGGCGCGAACTCGACCCCGACGTGTTCGGCGAGGAACTGGCGCAGCCGGCGTATGACCGCGTCGAACGCATCGCCGCGGTGGCGCTGGTGGTGCAGCGGCCTGCCTGAGGTGCCGGGCTGCGCGGGCTGGCTCGGCCGTGCGTAGGAGCGTGCCCACGGCATGTAACGCGGCTGCCCGATAAGGCCGGCCAGGCGTTGCACCCATCATGTGCATTGACCTCCAAGAACACACGACAACATGTACATCGGTGCACACGAGTGGCGCAACCCGGCAGGCAACGCCGGGCCGGCGTCCGGCCTCTGCGGGCTGCCGGCTTCGCCTTGCGAAGCCCTTTACCGCCGCCTGGCCGCCGGCGTCCCTGACGAGGCGACGCGGGCGGAAGCATCGCGCTTCCTCCATGCCGAGCTGGCGGCGCTGCGCTGCGTGCCCGGCAGCGTGCCGGAGTCGCCGCAGGACCTCGGCGCCTGGATGGAAGCCGGGACCCAGTCTGCCCATGCCAAGTACGCCTTGTACCTGGAGCAACGCCACGCTGGCCAGCCGCGCCGCTTCTTCCGCAACCGCGCCCATGCGCTGTACGTGCTGCGCGCCGTGTCGCCGACCAAGCTGGTCGACGGCTCCTGGCTCTACGGGCTGATGCCCCATGCGGGCAATCCGCGCTTCGCGCAGCTGGTGCAGACCTATGTGGAGGAGCTTGGCGAAGGTGCGATGGACAAGAACCACGTGGTCTTGTACCGGGCGCTGCTGGCCCGCTACGGGCTGGACCCGGTCGACGGCCTGCCCGATGCCTTGTACCGCCAGGGCCTGATCCAGCTGGCGCTGGCGTGGAACGCCGAGGAATTCCTGCCCGAGGTGATCGGCTTCAACCTCGGCTACGAACAACTTCCCTTGCACCTGCTGATCACGGCGTACGAGCTCAACGAGCTGGGCATCGACCCCTACTATTTCCAGCTGCACGTCACGGTGGACAACGCCAGCAGCGGCCATGCGCGGCGCGCCTGCGACGCCGTGCTGGACACGTTGCCGCGCCTGGACGACGGCGGCGTGTTCTGGCAGCGCGTGCGCGAAGGCGCCAAGCTGGCCGACGCCGGCCTGGGCACCATGGACGCCATCGAGGGCTTCGACCTCGACCAGGAGGTGCTGCGCATCTTCGCGGCCAAGTCGGCGGCCGGCGCCGGCGCGCATTCCGACTACTGTCGCCTGGGCGGCCGCAGCGTCAACGACTGGCTGGCTTCGCCCGACGGCGTCGCAGCCTTCCTGCGCGAGCTGCAGGCGCGCGGCTGGATCAAGCGCGGCGAGCCGGTCGAGAACAGCCGCTTCTGGAAGCTGCTGCAGGGCGAGCGGGCCGAGATGTTCGGCGTGTTCTCGGCCTACGAGCTGCAGGTGATCCACGACTGGATCCGCGGCGACGCGGCCGCCGACGGTGCGCCCTTCACCGAGGAGCCGCCGCCGGCGGGCCGGCGCCGCGCCACCTTCCGCGCGGTGCAGCGCAATGCGCCGCCGCAGGCGACGCCCGACCTGGACTCGCTGCTCGATCCGGACCTGGCGATCTTCAAGGAACAACTGGCTGCCGCCGCTCCGGCCGAACGGGAACGCCGGCTGGTCGACGCGATGTCGCCGTCGCAGCATTGGACGCCGGTGGGCCTGTTCGCGACGGGTGAGTTCTGGAAGGCGCGGGCGCCGGTGACGGTGTAGGCCCGGGCGGTTCCATCTCCGGTTCGGCTCGACGTCCTTCCGGATCGACGGCTGTTCGAATCACTGGGCTTCGCAGGCGTCGCTGGCGCAGTGGGCGCCTCCTCGCCGGCCCCACGGTGCGCCCGCTGCGCGCGCACGCGCTACAAGCGCAACCGGCCGGCATAGCCCGTCATCTCCAGGTAGCCCGCACCAAGCTTGCGGCCCTGGTCGTCCAGCAGGTCGGACAGGCCCTCCCAGTAGATCGCGCCGGTCGATGCGCGCGAATCCAGCTCCTGGTCGTCGAGCAGGGCCCGCACGGTGAAGCTGCCGGCGGGCGTGCGGACCTGCCACTCCACCGGATAGCTCGCCTGCGAGGCCGGGCTGGTCCAGACGCGGCGCGGCGTGAAGGTGGTTTCGCCGGGGCGGGACACGCGCAGCGTGCCGTCGGCGCCGCGGAAGGAACCGCCGTCCCACAGCGTCGTGCCGTCGCGCCGGCGCAGGCGGAAGGCGGTGAGGGCGCTGCCGTCGTCGAGGTTCATGCCGATCCAGTCCCAGCCCACGGCGTCCGGATGCAGCAGCGCCTCGCTCCATTCGTGGTCCAGCCAGGCGCGGCCGTCGACATCGAAGGCCTGGCCCTGAAGCGTGATGCGCCCGCGCACCGCCAGCTGGGGCAGGCTGTAGTAGTAGCTGGCCTGCACTTCGTCGGGGCCCTTGCGCGACAGGCCCTGCTCGCCCTGCAGCAGCAGCGGCTGGGTCGGCGTGCATTGCAGCGCCAAGGTGAAGTCCTCGGCCGGCACGCGGGCGATCCAGGCCTCGCCCTCGCGCCGCAGCGACCAGTCGCGCAACTGCAGTTGCGCATCGCCGGTCGCGGCCTCGGCGATGCCGAAGCCGGCGCGGGCGATGCGCTGGTCGTGCCACAGCTTGCGGCCGGTGAGGTCGGTGACCGCCGCGTGCGCGAACAGCAGCTGGCGCGCGGCGAAGCGCGACCGCATGCCCTGCGTGGCGTCCACGCGCGAGCGGAAGAAGGTGACCTGGAAGCCGAAGTTGCGGTCGCCCGCCTGCGCCTGGCCGGTGATGTACCACCACTCGGTGCGCAGACCGGGATGGGCGCCGTGGTCGCGTGGGAACACCAGCTGCCGCGGCGGCAGCGCGAGCGCGAAGGCGGGCAGGGCCAGCACCGGCAGGGCCGCCAGGAAGGGGCGGCGGCGCATCACCAGTCCTCCTTCACCGCCAGCACCGCGTCGCGGCCGGCGGCGGCGCGGCCGGCGACCCAGGCGGTGAGCGTGCCCGCCACGACGACCGCCAGGCACAGCGCCAGCAGGCGCGTCCACGGCAGCAGCAGGTCCATGGTCCAGTGGAAGCTCTGTGGATTGACCACGTGCACCAGCACCACCGCGACGCCGATGCCCAGGGCCAGGCCGGCCACCGCGCCGATCAGGGTCCAGGCCGCGCCTTCACCGGCCACCACCCGCAGCACCTGCCCGCGCGTGAGGCCCAGGTGGGCCAGCAGGCCGAACTCCTTGCGCCGCGCCAGCACCTGCGCGCTGAAGCTCGCCGCCACGCCGAACAGGCCGATCGCGATGGCCACGGCCTGCAGCCAGTAGGTGACGGCGAAGCTGCGATCGAAGATGCGCAGCGACACCGCGCGCACCTCGGCCGCGGAGCTGATCTCCACCAGATCCGCCTGGCCGGTGGCGCGCTGCAGGGCGGCGCGCACGGCGGCCGTCACCGCGCGCGCGTCGGCGCCGGGCGCCAGCCAGGCCTGCACGTCGTTGATGCGGGTGTCGCCGGTCAGCCGCTGGTAGTCGCCCAGGTCGAGGATGACGGCGCCGGTCTGGCGCACGTAGTCGCGCCACACGCCCGCCACCACGAAGCCGGGGCCGCCCAGTGCGTCGGCCAGGGCCGGCAGCGGCGCGCCGACGCGCGCGCCGTAGAGGTCGACCATCGCTTCGCTGACATAGACCGGCACCGCGCCGGCCGGGACCGCGACCGCTTCGCCCACCAGAGGTAGCGAACGGGCCGCATCGTCCACCGGCCGCGCCAGCAGCGTCACCGGCGGACGGGCCGCATCCAGGGTGAGGTTGCGCGTGCGCTGAGTGGCGATGCGCGCGATGCCCGGAACCGCGCCGATGGCCTGCACCGCCGGCGGCGCCAGGAATACGCTGTCGCCGGCCGCCGCGGTGGCGGCGGTGCGCAGGTACAGGTCGGCCGGCAGCAGCACGTCGAGCCAGTCGCTCACCGACTGGCGGAAGCTCCCCACCATGACGGTCAGCGCCACCGACAGGCTCAGCGCCGCCACCACGCCGCTCACGGCCACGGCGGCGGCCTCGCGCACGCGGCGCGCGCGCTCCACCGCCAGCAGCGGCAGCAGGCGATGGGCGACATGCGGCGCCACCCGGTCGTAGAGCACGCCCACCAGCGCCGGCAGCACGCCGATGCCGCCCACCAGCAGCAGGGCCACCGAGAGGTAGGCCGCCAGCGGAATGCCCGCCACCGGCGGCAGCAGCGCCAGCAGGCCGGCCGCCGGCAGGGCCAGCCAGGCCAACCAGTGGTGGCG
>JAEZKX010000053.1 GCA_023436025.1 Pseudomonadota bacterium
AGCCGCGCCAGCCGCAGCACGCGCAGCAGCCGCAGCAGGCGCAGCAGCCGCAGCAGCCGCAGCAGCAGCCGTAGCAGCGGCAGCCGTAGCAGCGGCAGCCGTAGCCGCAGCAGCGCCTGCTCAGGCCAGCTTCACCAGCTCGAACAGCACCGTCGGTGCCAGATCCTTCTCCACCTGCGCGCGGCCCACCTTGGGCGTCTCGAAGCGGTCGAACCCGTGGAGCTGGAACGAGGGCAGCTCGCGGGTGATCTCCACCTGCGGGCAGTGTTCCGCATCGGCCGGCAGGTGCGCGCGCAACTGCACGATGTCCTCCTGCGGGATGTCCCAGGCCGTGACCAGCACGCCGGGACAGCCTTCGCCGATCGCCATCCTCGCCTCGGCGACGCTGGCGGCGCAGCGCACCGCCATGCCCGTCCTGCGCAGAGCTTCGGTGGCTTCGGCGCGCAGCTGCTCGTCGCGCACCACCACCAGCACCCAGGCATCGCGCAGCGGCGCCGCGCGTTCGCCCGCGCCCAGCTCCAGGCATGCCAGGCCATCGGTGTCGTGGAAGGTGTCGGGAAAGCCGATGGACAGCAGGCAGGCGCCTTCCTCCCGGGTGCGCCGCACTTCCAGGCCGGAGGAAGCCGCCAGTTGGCGCAGCAGCATCCAGTGCAGGCCATCGTTGAGTCGTCGGCCGCGCGGGCGTACCGTCCATCCCATGCCCTGGCCGTGGACCGCGGCCGAGGGCGGGGGCGTGGCCACCCGCACCTTCAGTTGCGCCGGGCCCGGCCCCGCCGGCGGCACCAGCGTCAGGCGCAGCTCCTTGCTGAACGACAGGCCCCAGTCCAGGATGGCATGGAGCAGGCTGGTCGCCACCGGCGGATCGAGCAGCACGTCGATCGGCTCCAGGTTGCAGCCGACCACGGCGCCGGCGGCGGTGATCTCGCCGTGGCGGTCCTCCAGCACCTGGCGCACCAGCGCGGCCAGGTCCACCCGTTCACGCGACTGGCGGATGCGTCCGCCCGCCAGCCGGGTGATCTGCTGCGCGCGCAGGCTGGTGGCGCGCAGCTGGTGCATCGCTTCACCCAGCGCCTTGGCCTCGGCGCGGCGCAGCCGCCCCGCCCCGACCAGGTAGTTCAGTGCCCGCAACAGCAGGTTGCTGCTTTCCACCGCCTGCTCCGAGAGCGTGGCGACCAGCTGGGGCCACTGCTGCGCCATCGACCAGGGCTGGTCGGGATCGCCTTGCACGACCTTGCCTGGCGCATCGGACCAGCGCCGGCCTGCGCCGTGCGCAGCCGGCGGCGCGAGGGGTGGTGCCGTCACGGCGGCATCGACGGCCGCATCGCGCGCGGGGTCTTCAAGTGCGGCGTGCATGCGGATCTCCGAAGGGCCGGCCGGACGGGACGCGCGGCGTGGGCTGCGCGGACTGCACGCTGCACTGGTGGGCGCAGTAGTCGACCAGCGCATCGATCTCGCTGGACTTGTCGAACACCGCGTCCACGCCGAGCTGCGCGCAGCGCTTGCGCACGCCGGCATTCACATAGTTGCTGAAGACCACCACCTTCTGCCACGGACGGCTGCGCTGCGCGCGCTGCAGCAGCCGCATGCCGCTGCCACCGGCGAGGAACAGGTCGACGATGAGCATGTCCCAGTCGGCGGGATGCTGGGCGATCCACGCCATGGCGCCCTCTTCGGTGGGGCTGCCGCCGATGACCTTCACACCGGCGAGCTCTTCCAGTGCTGCGATGAGGTTTTCGCGGATCTCCGCGTTGTCCTCGACCATGAAAACGCACAGTTGCACGGTGGCGCGATTCGGTAAGGGTTGGTGTCGAAACGTTGGCCCGCGATTCTGCTGGGGCACCGGCACCGCAGCCTTGGAGAGATGAACGCTTTCGTACGTAGGAGGTCGCCTACCGCTGCGCCACGGTCGCGCAGGTGCGAACTTAAGATGCGCGCGAACACGACCCATGGAACCACCCGCAACAAGTGCTGCCAATCTGCTGCGGCTGGTAGAACGCAGCGCCTGCATCGGCCTGTGGCGACTGGATGCACGCAGCCGCGCGCTGTGGTGGTCCGAACAGATGGCGCGCATCCACGGCGCCCAGCCCGGCTACCTGCCGCCCGGCGGCGATGCCTTGCACCACTTCTGCAGCGAACACCGCGGCGAACTCGAGGCGCGGCTGCGCGCCTGCACGGACGCGGGCGAGCCTTTCGACCTGGAAGTGCAGATCGACACCGTGCAGGGCCGGCGCAGCTGGGTGCGTTGCGTCGGGGTGGCGGCGCGCGATGCGCAGGGGGCCATCGTCGGGGTGGAGGGCCTGGTGCAGGAGATCGCGCCGGCGGCGCCCGGCCAGGGCACGCTGCTGCGCCACGCCGTCAGCATGGGCGGCGCGCTCGGCAGTGGCCAGGCCTTCGTCACCATCGACCGCCAGGGCCGCATCAGCTTCGCCAACGAGGAGGCGGGGCAGCTGCTGGGCGTGGACGGCGAGGCGCTGCTGGGGCGCAAGGTGTGGAGCTTCTTCCAGAAGCGCGCGCGGCTGCGGCTGGAAGAGCGGTTCCGCCAGGCCCTGGAGCGGCAGGAGCCCATCGAGCTGGAGGAAGTCGATGCACGGGTGAGCCACTGGCTGGAGCTGCGCGGCTTGCCGTTCGGCGCGGGGCTGGCGCTGCACCTGCGCGACGTCACCGCACGGCGTGCCACGCAGCAGCACCAGAAGCTGCTCGAAGACAGCATCGCCCGCCTGAACGACATCGTCATCATCACCGAAGCCGCGCCGTTTGGCGCGCCGGGCCCGCGCATCGTGTTCGTCAACGATGCCTTCGAACGGCGCACCGGCTACCCGCGCGACGACGTGGTCGGCCATTCGCCGCGCTTCCTGCAGGGTCCCGGCACGCAGCGCGAGCAGCTGGACCGCATCCGCGGCGCGCTGGAGCGCTGGGAGCGGGTGCGGGTCGACCTGATCAACTACACACGCGCCGGCGAGCCCTACTGGGTGGACCTCGACGTCTCGCCGGTGTGGGACGAGGCGCGCCGGCTCACGCACTGGGTGGCGGTGGGCCGCGACATCAGCGAGCGCAAGACGGCCGAGGAGAAGATCCAGTACCTGGCTTTCTACGACCCGCTCACGCAGCTGCCCAACCGGCAGCACCTGCTCGACCGGCTGAAGGCGGTGGTGGGCGAGGGCGGCCGCCCGGCGGTCGCCGGCGCCCTGATGTTCATCGACCTCGACAACTTCAAGGTGCTCAACGACACGCTGGGCCACCAGAAGGGCGACCTTCTGCTGCAGCAGGTCGCGCAACGGCTGCGCAACAGCGTCGCCCGCGGCGACCTGGTCGCGCGCCTGGGAGGCGACGAGTTCGTGGTGCTGCTGGAGAAGGCGGACCACAAGCCGCTCGACCCGATGACGGCCGCGAAGGTGGTGAGCGAGCGGGTGCTGGAGGCCCTGGGCGAGCCCTACGTGCTTCCTGGCTACCTGCACCACGGCACCTGCAGCATCGGCGTGACGCTGTTCGGCGGCCAGCCCTCCAGCGTGGGCGAGCTGCTGAAGCAGGCGGACCTGGCCATGTACCAGGCCAAGGCAGCCGGGCGCAACGCGGTGCGCTTCTTCGATCCGCAGATGCAGGCCGTGGCCAGCGCCAACGCGGCGCTGGCCGCCGACCTGCGCCAGGCCTGGCGCGAGAACCTGCTGAAGATCGCCTACCAGGTGCAGGTGGACCCGGACGAGCGCGCGGTGGGCGTCGAGGCCCTGCTGCGCTGGGAACACCCGCAGCGCGGCATCGTGCAACCGGCGCAGTTCATTCCGACCGCGGAGGAGACTTCGCTGATCATCCCCATCGGCCACTGGGTGCTGGAAGGCGCCTGCCGCCAGCTCGCGGCGTGGGCGCGGCGGCCGCAGCGCCGGCACCTGAGCATCGCGGTCAACGTGAGCGTGCGCCAGTTCCGCCACCCCGATTTCGTCGGCGACGTGATGGCGCTGGTGCACGGCAACGGCATCGCGCCCGGACGCCTGAAGCTGGAACTGACCGAAAGCCTGCTGGCCGACAACCGCGATGCGACGGTCGCCAAGATGCGCAGCCTGAGGCAGATGGGTGTCGGCATCTCGGTGGACGATTTCGGCGTCGGCTATTCATCCCTCGCCTACCTCAAGCGGCTGCCGCTGGACGAGCTGAAGATCGACCGCGCGTTCGTGCAGGATCTCCTCACCGACGACAACGACGCCGCCATCGCCGCCACCATCATCAGCCTGGGCCACAGCCTGGGCCTGCAGGTGGTGGCCGAAGGCGTGGAGACGCGCGCGCAGCGTGACTTCCTGGCGCGGCAGGGTTGCGACCGCTACCAGGGGTTCCTGTTCGGCCGGCCGATGCCGATCGAACAGCTGGAGGCCTGCCTCGATGCGGGCGACGCCCGGCGCGCCGGCGGCAGCGCCGAGAGCGCCCTCTAGACCGGCGCCATCTTCAACGGCGTCGTCGCCATCGCCGGGGGCAGGCGCAGCACGATGGCGTGGGCGCGGTGGACCAGTTCCACGCCTTCGTCGGCGGCCAGGGCCTGCACCTCGTCCCAGGCCAGGGGCGCCTCGGGCGACTCGTGCCATGGCGCCAGGGTGCCATCGGCTTGCGAAGCGTAGGCCACCGTCACCACGCCGTGCGTGGGCGACGGCTCCGTGCGCACGGTGAGCGTGCCGGGGCCGGGGGCGGCATCGGTGAGCGTGAAGATCGCCGCCGGCAGCAGGAAGCGCAGTGCGAAGCGCGACACCGTGAAGTCGGCGCCGGCCAGTTCCGTCCCGAGTGCGAAGCCGCGGAAGTTGAGGCTGGTGGACAGCAGCCGCACGCATTCCTCCACGCCGTCGCGCAGGCGCGTGGCGTCGTCCTCGGCCGGCTGCATCCAGGTGGAGACGTCGACGCAGGCGCTCACGGCCTGGCGCGAGAGGCGATTCAGCTTGGACACCATGGTGTGCAGGTCTTCCGCCGCCAGGCCGCCGCGGTCGAGGCGTGCATTCAGCGCCTCGGCCACCATGCTCACCGATTGCAGGTGCACCACCATGTCGTGGCGCAGCGGCGGCGCCAGCCGCCGCAGGATGTCGTGGCGGGCGGCGCGCGCCAGGGCGCGCCGGCGCTGGCGTTGCGCGCCGGCATCGCCGATCCCATGGGGCGCGATGGCGGGATCGCCGATGGAGTCTTCGAAGGCCAACACGGTGTGGGTCTGGTTCAGTTCGCGGCAGTGTGCGGGCCGGGCCGGCGCGGCGCTGTCAGGGCTGCCCGGCGGGGCGCGTAGGAGGCCGCCATGTGGCGCGGACACCGGCGCGCAGCGAGGGGCGGGGACTGGCGAAGACTTGCGCGTGGGCTTGCCGCCCACCCAGCGCGCACTAGCGATCCAGCTGGATCTCGAGCGCGCAGTCGCCTTCCACCGCGTACGCCGTCATCGGCTGGTGGCTGTCGACCACATAGCTTTGCGACGCCTGCAGCACCACGTCGCGGCCCTCGCCGTCGTGGACGATCCAGGCGGTGCCGCTGCGGCAGTGCAGCGTCATGCGGCCGTGTCCGCGCGGCACGGGCCGCAGGGTGCCGCCGCGCACGCCGAAGGCCTCCAGGCGGGTGACGCGCGGCGCCGCGGCGGCGGCACGGGATGCACGCCCGAGAAGGCGTGACACCAGGACGTTGGGTGCGAAGGCGGCCAGCATGGTGCGTGGATCATGGAGAGGGCCGCGGGCGCCGCGCGCGGCGCATTGCAGCGGTCCGGTGTAGGACGCCGGCGGCTGGTGCTGTAGGCGGCGCCGAACGCGCCGCACGCCACGTCCTCTTGCGCGCAATGTGAACGGCGGCAAAGGCGTGGTTCTGCCGCGTTGGCGTCCTACAGGCGCGGCGTCCCGGCCTGCCTAGATTCCCGTCCAGTCACCGAGAAGATGGAAAGAAACATGGCTGCATTCGAGGGAACGGGAGCGAAGCTCGGCGCCGGAGCGCGCCGCCTGGGTGCAGCGATCCGCCGCCATCCGTGGCGCACGGCGGCGCTGCTGCCGGCGGCCGTGGTGCTCTACGTGGCGGCGCTGTATCCGTTCACTCCCAGCATCGGCGACATCCGCAAGTCGCGCCAGGAGTCGCCCAGCATCGTGCTCACGGCCGACGGCAAGGAGCTCGCCACCTTCAGGCGTGCCAACCGTGACTGGGTCAAGCTGTCCGAAGTCTCGCCCAAGGCCGTCGAGGCCCTGCTGGCCACCGAGGACCACCGCTTCTACGACCACAACGGCATCGATTTCGTGCGCACCGGCAAGGCCCTGCTCAACACGCTGCGCGGCGACGTCGAGGGCGGCTCCACCATCACGCAGCAGCTGGCGCGCAACCTCTACCCCGAGGAGATCGGGCGTGAGCAGACTGTCACCCGCAAGGTGAAGGAGGCCATCACGGCCCTGAAGATCGAGGCGATCTACAGCAAGGACGAGATCCTGGAGACCTACCTCAACTCGGTCTCCTTCCTCTACAACGCGTGGGGCATCGAGATGGCCGCGCGCACCTACTTCGACAAGCCGGCGAGCAAGCTCGACGAGCTGGAGGCGGCCACGCTGATCGGCATGCTCAAGGGCACCAGCTACTACAACCCGGTGCTCAATCCCGAGCGGGCCCTGCAGCGGCGCAACACCGTGCTGTCGCTGATGGTGCGGCACGACAAGCTGGCGCCCGAGCGCTACGAGCAGCTCAAGGCGCAGCCCATGAAGCTGAACTTCGAACGCCTGCCGGAGTTCAATGGCCCGGCCCCGCACCTGGCCGAGCACCTGCGGCGCTGGCTGCTCGAGTGGGCCGACAAGCACGACTACAACGTCTACGCCGACGGCCTGGTGGTGCGCACCACCATCGACTCGCGGCTGCAGGCCATGGCCAACGAGGCCGTGCAGCGCCAGGGCGACCTGTTGCAGGCGGTGGCGGACGTCGAGTGGAGCCGCAGCAGCACCCCCAGCCTGGGCAGCAGCGCCGAGGCCTATGCCAGGCAGCGCAACAAGGACAAGGCCTTCGACTATTTCTGGAGTTCGCGCAAGGACCTGGTCGATGCCTTCATCAAGGAGTCGCCGGAGTTCCGCGCGCTGCGCGAGCAAGGCAAGTCGCCGGCCGAGGCGCTGGCGCAGCTGCGCGGCGAGCGCGCGTTCATGGCCGAACTGCGCAGGCAGAAGACCACCATCCAGGCCGGCTTCCTGGCGATCGAGCCGGCCACCGGCCATGTGAAGGCCTGGGTCGGCAGCCGCGACTACGCAGAAGACAAGTACGACCACGTGCAGCAGGCCCGCCGCCAGCCCGGCTCCACCTTCAAGCCCTTCGTCTACGGCGCCGCCTTCGAGATGGGCATCCCGGCGTCCGAGACGCTGATGGACGCGCCGGTCGCCATCCAGATCGACAGGAACCAGGTCTGGCGTCCGGGTGATGCGGGCGCGGGCCCGAGCAACATGCCGATGACGCTGCGCGACGCCCTGGCGAAGTCGAAGAACACGGTGACGGCGCAGCTGATGATGCGCGTCGGCCCGCAGCGCGTGGCCGACCTGGCGCGGGCCATGGGCGTGCGCCAGAGCACGCTGTCGGCCGTGCCCTCGCTGGCGCTGGGCACCAGCCCAGTGACGCTCAAGGAGATGGTGACCGCCTTCGGCACCATCGCCAACAGCGGCGGCTACATCGAGCCCGTGGTGGTGACCGCCATCGAGGACCGTGATGGCAACACCATCGAGAGCTTCCACGCGCCGGCGTCGCAGCAGGCCCTGTCGACGCGCGCGGCGCAATCGCTGCTGGACGCGCTGCGCGGCACCATCGAGACCGGGACCGCCGTCGGCTTGCGCAGCCGTTTCGGCCTGACCGGCGACCTCGCCGGCAAGACGGGCACCACCCAGGACAACACCGACGGCTGGTTCATGCTGATGCATCCGCAACTGGTGGCGGGCGCCTGGATGGGCTTCAACGACAACCGCGTGACCCTGCGCAGTGACTACTGGGGCCAAGGCGCGCACAACGCGCTGCTGGTGGTGGGCGACTTCTTCCAGCAGTCCACCAAGGCGGGACTGGTCGACCCCAAGTCGGTGTTCTCCGCGCCGCGCCAGCGCGACATCGAGCCGCCGCTGATGGACCGCATGGGCGACTGGTGGAACAGCGTGTTCAGCACGCCGCCGGCGGAGCCCGATACGACCGTGCTGGGCAGCGCCCCGGCGCAACTGGAGCCGCCGCAGCTGGAGCCCGCGCCGATCGCGGTGCTGCCGTCGACGCCCACCTATCCGCCGACTTCGGCCTATCCGGCGCCCGAGTATTCGCCGCCATCAGGCTATTCGCCTTCGCCCGGCTATTCGTCTTCGCCCGCGTATCCGCCGAGCGCCGCGGTCCCCGCCGATGCGCCGGTGGTGGTGCCGGCGCCGGAGCGCATCCCGGCCTTCCCGCGCCCGCTCGAGGTACCGCGCAGCGCCGGGGATCCGGTGGCCAGCGTGCCCGGCACGCAGGTCTACCGCATGCCGGAGCAAGCGGGCACCGCCGACGCCTCGGGCTCCGCCAGCGCGCCCTTGCTGCCGCGTTCCTTGCAGAGCGTGCCGGAGATCGGCCGCCGGGTGGAGATCGC
>JAEZKX010000058.1 GCA_023436025.1 Pseudomonadota bacterium
GCGGCGAGCGCATCGGCGAGGCCATCGCGCACGCGCGCAAGGTGGCCGTCGCGGCCCTGTTCCAGGAGCCGGAGGAAGGGCTGCCCGTCCCGCCATCCTCGTAGGGTGCGCGGTGCCGCGGGCGCGCCGTCGGCCACCGCACGGCGCGCTCGCCGCGCCAGCACGCCCTACCGAGGGGGACGCCGTGGCCAGTGCCGGCGCAAGGTGCGCTCGCTGCGCGAGCACACCCTACCCAGGGGGACGCCGTGGCCCATGCCGCGCATGACGGCTATCACACCAGCAGCGCCAGCGCCGCGTAGTCCCCCACCTTGCCGCCCAGCCCCGCCGGCACGATGTCGCAGCCGGTGGTCAGGGCCGGCAGCTTGCCGGCCAGCTGCGCCCGCAGGCGGGGCAGCACGATGTCCTGGCTGTGCATGAACACGCCGCCGGCCATGCTGATGCGCTGCAGGTCCAGCAGCACCGTGATGTTGTAGAGCGCGCGTCCCATCACGCGGCACAGCTCGTCCACCGTGGCCGTCGCGCCCGGGTCGCCGTCGCGCACGGCCTGCATCAGGGCCGCCGCATCGGCGCCGAAGCGCCGCGCCATGGCGTTGCCCGCCACCAGGCCCTCGAGGTCGCCGATGTTGCCGCAGCCGCACAAGGCGTCATCGTTGTCGCTCACGAACATATGGCCGCCGTGGCCGGCGTTTCCGTTCTTGCCGCGCAGCACCCGGCCATCCACGCACAGGCCCATGCCGACCCCGGTGCTCCAGGTGACGAAGGCGCAGTTCTCGTAGCCTTGCAGTGCGCCCCAGCGCCGCTCGGCCTCCAGCGCCGCCACCGCGTCGTTCTCGACCCGCACCTCGGCGAAGCGTTGCCGCAGCGGCGCCTCGATGGGCGCGGTCATCCAGTCGTTGGGCAGACCGCGCGCCGGGCCGGCCAGGCCGCCGCAGATGTTGGGCGAGGCCAGTTCCACCAGGCCGGCGCGCAGCACGAACGGCCCGGCCGAGGCCACGCCCGCGCGCTGCACCTTGTGCGGCGCGACTCCGGCCTCGACGCAAGCGGCGTCGACCATGCGCACGACCTGCTGCGCCAGCGCATCGTTGCGCCCTTCGGTCACGGTGGGCTCGCTGCGCCTGGCGACCAGTTCGAGGCCGGAGCCCAGGTTCAGGCTGACGGCAACCTTGGTGCCGCCGATGTCGATGCAGGCTTTCATGGGGCGTTCACAGCAGGCGCGCGAGCCCGGCGCACAGCAGGCTCAGCAGGACGGTGGTGGTGAGCGGAATGGACAACTCCCGCCCGAACAGCTTGAACCGTAGGTCGCCCGGCAGCCGCCCGAAGCCGAGCTTGCGCAGCACGGGCGTGAACCAGCTGATCAGCATCAGTGCCAGGAAGACGACGATCAACCAGCGGATCATGGCCGCAGTCTAAGCGCTGCCGCGGCGCGCGCGCGTCAGCCGGCGACGCGCGTCCACTTGTCGCTTCCGCGGGAGGAGGCCAGCACGGCCTCGATGAACCGCACGCCGCGCGCACCGGCTTCGATGTCGGGATAGTCGGCCTCGCGCGGATCGGGCGCCCGGCCCTGCTGGTGGGCGCGGATGGCCGCCGCCACGCCGAGGTAGACGTTGGCGAACGCTTCGAGGAAGCCCTCGGGATGGCCGGCCGGGAGCCGGGTGGCGCGCCGGGCCGCTTCGTGGAGCCAGGGCGAACCGCGCGTCAACACGCGTTGCGGCCCCTCCAGCGGAAAGTGCGCAAGCCGGTTGGGCTCTTCCTGCGACCATTCGAGCGTGCCCAGCGTGCCGGAAACGCGCAGGCGCAAGGCGTTCTCCAGGCCGGCGGTGACCTGCGAGGCGACCAGCACGCCGCGTGCGCCGCCGGCGAAGCGCAACAGCACGTCGGCGTTGTCGTCGAGCGTGCGGCCCGGCACGAAGGCCGTGAGGTCGGCGCTGACGCTGTGCAGCGTCAGCCCCGTGACACTCGCCACCAGGTGCCAGGCATGCGAGCCGATGTCGCCGATCGCGCCGGCGCCTTGCGTGGGATCGCTGCGCCACAGCGCCTGCTTGTGGCCCTGCGCCTCCAGCCGGGTGGCGAGCCAGCCCTGGTTGTATTCGACCACCACCTTGCGGATCTCACCCAGCTCGCCGGCGCGCACCATCTCGCGCGCCTGCCGCACCAGCGGATAGCCGCTGTAGCAGTAGCTGACGCCGAAGACGGTGCCGCGATCGCGCACCGCACGCACCAGCGTGGCCGCCTGGGTCGCGGTCTGCGCCAGGGGCTTGTCGCAGACGACGTGGAAGCCGGCCTTGACGAAGGCCAGCGCCACCGAATAGTGCACGTGGTTGGGCGCGGTGATGACGAGCAGGTCGATGCGCTCGTCGGGGCCGCGCCGCTGTTCGTCGGCCAGCAGCGCGCGCCAGTCGGGATGGTTGCGGTCGGCGCGCAGCCCCAGTGCCCGCCCGGAGGCCAGCGCCTTGTCCGGTGTGGACGACAGGGCGCCCGCGACCAGCTCGTACTGGCCGTCGAGCGCGAGCGCCTGGCGGTGCACGCCGCCGATGAAGGCACCGAGCCCACCGCCGACCATGGCATAGCGCAGCTTGCGGGGCATGGCGGTCATTGCGGGGTCCGGGTCATCCGTGGCGCGCACACGCGCAGCACGGGTTCGGCGTCAACTCCCGGGCGGTCGGGCAGCGTGGTCGGTTTCATGGTCAGTCGGTGTCCGTGCATGAACGCGGGCGCGGCGGGGCAGCTCGCGCGCGGTCGGGCACCGCCGGCCGCATCAGAGGCGACCCGTCCGGTCGCCCTGCCGGAAGCCCACCGCGTCCCAGAACGCTCCCCGTTGGAAGCCGATCACCTTGAACAGTTCACCCATTTCGTGGTCGGCGATCAGCCGCTGCGCCGCCAGCTGGTCGGCCACGGGCGCCTGTGCCATCGTCTCGCCGATGCCGCAGTTGACGAGGAAGCGGCCCTGGCTGGTGTAGCCCAGCACGGGCAGCCCGGCCTCCTGGGCCGCCAGGGCGATGCCGGTGAAATCGACGTGCGCGGTGATGTCCTTCTCGCCCGGCGCATCCAGCGGATCGGGGTCGGCCAGGTGCCCGCGGTGGCACATGACGGTGCCCATGTGGCGCTGCGGGTGGTAGTACTCGGCCTCGGGAAAGCCGTAGTCGACGAAGAAGGCGGCACCGGCCGCCAGACGGTCGGCCAGCGTGCGCACGAAGCCCTGCGCCTGCGGATGCAGCTCGGTCAGGTAGTCGTGCCCGCCGGCCACCTCCACCGGCGGCCGCAGGTCGGTGGGACGATCCTCCCATTGCAGGGGGGCGGCCCCCTCGCCGACCCGCACGCCACGTTCGTACCAGGCGCCGTCCTTGCGCGCCACCAGCTTCACCGGCATTGCATCGAGCACCTCGTTGCCCACCACCACGCCTTCGATGCGATCGGGCAGCTCGCCGGCCCAGGCGACGCGATCGCCGAAACCCGCCAGCGCCTCGCGCTGGCGCGCGCGCAGGTTGGCCGACAGCTCCACGATGGTGTAGCGCCGCACCCGATCGCCGAGGGCCTCGAGCAGCTGCCGGGCCAGTGCGCCGGTGCCGGCGCCGAACTCCCAGACGTCCAGCGTGCCGGTGCGTTCCAGCGCCTCGCCGACCTGCACCGCCAGCGTGGCGCCGAACAGCGGCGTCATTTCCGGGGCGGTGACGAAATCGCTGCCGCTAGACGGCATGGCGCCGAACTTGCGCGAGGCGTTGGCGTAGTACCCCAGCCCCGGCGCGTAAAGCGCCAGCGCCATGTAACGGTCGAACGGCAGCCAGCCGCCCGCGCGCGCCGCCTGCCGGGCCAGCAGGGCGCGCATGGCGCTCGCTACACTCGATGCATCCTGGTCATTCACCGGCCGATTGTCGCAATGAACGCCGCCTTGCCCCGCACCGTGCTCGTCACCGGCTCTGCCCGGCGGCTCGGCCGTGCCATCGCGCTGGCCCTGGCCGGCGCCGGCTGGCAGGTGGCCGTGCACTACCGCGGCTCGGAACAGGAGGCCGAGGCCACCGTCGCCGACTGTGGCCGCCATGCGCCGGCCGCCGCCTTCCGCGCCGACCTGGCCGACGAGGCGGCCGCGCGCGCGCTGGTGCCGGCGGTGGTGCGGCACTTCGGCGCGCTCGATGCCGTGGTCAACAATGCCTCGGTGTTCGAGCACGACACGGCGGCCGACTTTTCGCACGCCTCGCTGCTGGCGCACCTGGCCACCAACACGGCGGCGCCGGTGCTGCTGGCCCAGGCCCTGCATGCGCACCTGCAGGCACGCGACGGCACGGGTGCCGTCGTCAACCTGCTCGACCAGAAGCTGTGGAACCCCAATCCCGATTTCTTCAGCTACACGCTGTCCAAGGCGGCGCTGGAGTCGGCCACCACGCTGCTGGCGCAGGCCCTGGCGCCGCGGCTGCGCGTGGTGGGCGTGGCGCCGGGACTCACGCTCACCAGCCACATGCTGAGCGAGGAGAAGTTCGCGCAATTGCACAAGCTGTCGCCGCTGGGCCGCTCGTCCACGCCCGAGGACGTGGCGGCCACGGTGCGCTTCGCGCTGGAGAACCCGTCCATCACCGGCACCACGCTGCTGGTGGACGGCGGCCAGCACCTGATGAAGTTCGACCGCGATTTCTCGCTGATGTGACATGACCAAGGCCGGCACCCAGATTCTCACCCTCGAAGGGCTGCGCTTCTCGGCCAGCCTGGGCATCCTGGAGCAGGAAAAACAGGCACCGCAGCCGATCCGCGTGGATGCCGAACTGAACCTGGGCACCCAGCCGCTGCTGCCGCGCGACGACGACATCACGCACGTGCTGGACTACCGCAAGGTGCGCAAGATCATCATCGACGAGTGCACGGCCGAACACGTGAACCTGCTGGAGTCGCTGATCGGCAAGCTGGCCCACCGCCTGATGCAGCTGCCCGGCGTGCTCGGCGTGCGCGTGCGCATCGCCAAGCTGGAAATCTTCGACGACTGCGAAGTGGCGATCCGGGTCGAGACGGGGCAGTGGTAGGCCGCCGCTGAAGGCGGACTGCCGGACGCAAAGTTCGCGAAAGCCGCGGAAAAGTCGCAAAAGAACAGCCAAACAAATATTTCGGAAGTCCTTTCGCGACTTTTGCGGATCCTTTGCGACTTTTACGGCCTGCGGTTCGGCGGTTGCGGCTGCCTTCGAAGGTCGAGAGTGGTTGGCCGCAAAAGTCGGACTGCCGGACGCAAAGGTCGCAAAAGAACAGCCAAGCAAAAATTTCGGAAGTCCTTTCGCGACTTTTGCGAATCCTTTGCGGCTTTTGCGTCCGGAAGTCCGGAAGTCCGGAGGTCCGGCAGTCCGGCAGTCCGGCAGTCCGGGGTTCCGAAGTCCATAAGTCCGGGCGGTGAGAAAATGGCTCCCATGAGCGCCGTCTGGATCGACCAAGAACCCGCCTCCCTCTCGCCCGAGCGGAAGATCGAGCGCGAGAACCACAAGCTGGAGAAGCGCCTGTGCCGGCTGGTGGGCCAGGCCATCGGCGACTACCGGATGATCGAGGCCGGCGACAAGGTGATGGTGTGCCTGTCGGGCGGCAAGGACAGCTACGGGCTGCTGGACATCCTGCTCAAGCTGCGCAAGCGCGCGCCGGTCGACTTCGAGCTCATTGCCGTCAACCTGGACCAGAAGCAGCCCGGCTTTCCCGAACACATCCTGCCCGACTACCTGAAGGCGCTCGGCGTGCCCTTCCACATCGAGGAGCAGGACACCTATTCCATCGTCAAGGACAAGATCCCCGCGGGCAAGACCATGTGCAGCCTGTGCAGCCGGCTGCGCCGCGGCATCCTGTACCGCGTGGCCGATGAACTGGGCGCCACCAAGATCGCCCTGGGCCACCACCGCGACGACATGCTGCAGACGCTGTTCCTCAACATGTTCTTCGGCGGCAAGTTGAAGGGCATGCCGCCCAAGCTGGTGAGCGACGATGGCCGCCACATGGTGATCCGGCCGCTGGCCTACGTGCCCGAGAAGGACCTGGCGCGCTGGGCCGAGGTGCAGGCCTTCCCCATCATTCCCTGCACCCTGTGCGGCAGCCAGGAGAACCTGCAGCGCAAGCAGGTCGGGGCGATGCTCAAGGACTGGGACAAGCGCTTCCCCGGCCGGCTCGACAACATGCTGCACGCCCTGCAGAACGTGGTGCCGTCCCACCTGGCCGACGGAACGCTGCACGATTTCGCGAATCTCACCGCCAACGGCGTGGCACGCGCGGACGGCGACAAGGCCTTCGACCCGGAGGACTTCCCTGCCGCCGGGGCACTGCCGGCGCTGCAGGTGATCAAGCTGTAGGCGCCGCGCGCGCCTGGCGCGGGGAGATGCGATGAAGCGATTGGCGATGCTCCTGGCCGCCGCGGCGCTGGCCGTCCTCGGCCTGTCGGCCTGCGCGACCGGATACGTGCTGGACAACGAGGTGCAGACCTTCTCGTCCCTGCAGGCGATGCCGGCCCAGCCCACCTACCGGTTCGATCGCCTGCCCTCGCAGCAGGCCAATCCCACGCAGGCCACCATCGAGGCGATGGCCGACGGCGCCCTGCACCAGGCCGGCCTGCGGCGAGACGATGCCGCGCCGCGCTACAGCGTGCAGGTTTCGGCGCACAGCGCCCGCGTGCTTTCGCCCTATGCCGATCCGTGGGGCTGGGGTGGCTGGGGCGGGTGGGGCCAGGTCGGCATCGGCGTGGGCGGGCCGCTGTTCCCCCGCATGGAATCGCCCTGGTTCCGGCGCGAGGTGAGCGTGGTCATGCGCGAACTAGGCAGCAACCGCGTGGTGTACGAGACACACGCGCGCAATTCCGGTCCCTGGCTCGACGACCGCGCCGTGCTGCCGCGCATGTTCCAGGCGGCGATGCAGGGATTCCCCAATCCGCCACCCGGGCCACGCCGGGTCGACATCTACGTCGGCCCGTCCTGACGGACCCAAAAATTGCGGGGGCGCGGCGCCAGCCCGTCCCTACAATGGACGGCCATGGAAGCCACCCGCATCATCGCCGTCCGGCATGGTGAAACCGCCTGGAACGTCGACGCCCGCATCCAGGGCCAGCTCGACATCCAGCTGAACGACACCGGCCGCTGGCAGGCGCGCCGCGTCGGCCAGGCGTTGGCCTCCGAACAGCTGGCCGCGGTCTACTCCAGCGACCTCGCACGTGCCCATGCCACTGCGCGCGCCATCGCCGATGTGGCCGGCGTGCCGGTGCTGCCGCACCCCGGCCTGCGCGAGCGGCGCTTCGGCATGTTCGAGGGCAAGACCTTCGACGAGATCCACGGCAAGTGGCCCGAGCAGGCGCTCCAGTGGAAGAAGCGGGTGCCCGAATGGACGCCGCCCGAAGGCGGCGAATCGCTGCTGCAGCTGCGCGAACGCGTCAGCCGCACCGTGGGCGACCTGGCCGCGCGCCACACCGGCGAGCAGATCGTGGTGGTGGCGCACGGCGGCGTGCTCGATGCGCTCTACCGCATCGCCACCGGCCAGGAAGTCAATTCGCCCCGCACCTGGCAGCTGCCCAACGGCGCCATCAACCGCCTGCTGTGGACGCCCGAAGGCTTCACACTCGTGGGTTGGGCGGACACGCAGCACCTGGACCATGCAGCAAGCGACGAAAACTCTTTCTGAAAAGCTGAAACGGCTGGTCGGCCAGCCGGTCTCGGCCATCGACACGCCGGCACTGGTGCTCGACCTCGACGCCATGCAGCGCAACCTCGGCCGCATGGCCGAATTCGCCCGCAAGCACGACATCCGCTGGCGCGCCCACGCCAAGATGCACAAGAGCTCGGCGCTGGCCAAGCTGGCGCTGCAGGCTGGCGCCACCGGCATCTGCGTGCAGAAGGTGTCCGAGGCGGAGGTGATGGCCGCCGGCGGCGTCACCGACATCTACATCAGCAACGAGATCGTGGCGCCAGCCAAGCTGGCGCGCGTAGCCGACCTGGCCCACCAGCTGGCGGCCGAGGACGGCCAGCTCGCGATCGCGGTCGACAGCCCCGAGGGCGTGAAGCGCCTGGCGCAGGCGATGAACGAGCGCCGCCGCGGAGGGCCGCCCGCGGTCATCGACGTGTTCGTCGAAATCGATGTCGGCCAGGGCCGCTGCGGCGTGCCACCCGGACGCCAGGCGGTGGACCTCGCCCACGAGATCCGGCGCCACCCCGCGCTGCGCTTCGCCGGCCTGCAGGCCTACCACGGCAAGGCCCAGCACCTGCGCACGCCGCAAGCGCGCCGCGATGCCATCGGCCAGGCGGTGCAGGACGTGCTGTTCACGCGCAAGATGATCGAGGCCGAGGGCGTGCCGGTGGACCTGGTCACCGGCGCCGGCACCGGCAGCATGGTGTGCGAGGCCGCCAGCGGCGTCTACGGCGAGCTGCAGCCCGGCTCCTTCCTGTTCATGGACGCCGACTACGCGGCCAACGAGCGCGACCCGGCCACGCCGCAGTTCGAGCATGCCCTGTTCATCAAGTCGCAGGTCATGAGCTCGGGCGTGCGGCACGCGGTCTGCGACGCCGGCCACAAGGCCCATGCCATCGACTCCGGTCTGCCCCTGGTACTGGAGCGCGAGCCCACCGGCAAGCTCGAATACGCCAACGGCGGCGACGAGCACGGCATCCTGCGGCCCGTGGGCGGCAACCAGCGGGTGCCGCAACTCGACGACGTGGTCTGGCTCATTCCGGGCCACTGCGACCCCACGGTCAACCTGCACAAGTACATGATCGGCGTGGGCGACGGCATCGAGGACGGCAAGGTCGAGAAGATCATCCGGGTTGATGCCCGTGGCATGCTGATGTAGCGCGCCCATAATCGCGCGACATGGATTTGTCGCCGAGCCAGGTCATCGTCCTGGCCACCCCCGCCTTCCTGCTGCTGATCGCGGCGGAGTTCGCCTGGGGGCTGCGCCGTGGCCGCAACACCTATCGCCTGAACGACGCGATCAACAGCATCAGCCTGGGCATGCTGAGCCAGATTACCGCGGTGCTCACGCGGCTGCTGCGCATCGGCATCTACACCGCGGTGTATTCGGCGATGGCGCCGTGGCCCGACCACGCGTTCTGGACCTCTCCCCTGGGCTGGCTCGTGGCGCTGGTGTTCTACGACTTCTGCTACTACTGGCTGCACCGCGCCGGCCACGAGGTGGCGGTGTTCTGGGCGGCGCACGTGGTGCACCACCAGAGCCAGGACTACAACCTGTCCACGGCGCTGCGCCAGACCAGCTCGGGCGCCCTGCTCGGCTGGATCTTCTACCTGCCGATGGCGGTGGCCGGCGTGCCGCCGCTGGTGTTCGCCGTGGTGGCCCTGGTCGACCTGCTGTACCAGTATTGGGTGCACACGCAGCACGTGGGCAGGCTCGGGTGGTTCGACCGCTGGTTCTGCTCGCCCTCCAACCACCGCGTGCACCACGCGGTGAACGATCACTACCTGGACCGCAACTACGGCGGCATCCTCATCATCTGGGACCGCCTGTTCGGCAGCTTTCGCGAGGAAGGCGAGACCTGCGTGTACGGCACGCGCGCGCCCCTGGACAGCTGGGACCCGCTGTGGTCCAACGCCGAGGTCTACTGGGCGCTCGCCAGGGACAGCTGGCATGCCAAGTCCTGGGCCGACAAGCTGCGCGTGTGGATCAAGCCGCCCGGCTGGCGCCCGCCCGACGTGGGGGCGCGCTTTCCGCGCCCGGCCTTCACCCTGGAGGGCGTGCGGACCTACCACCCGCCGATGACGCGGGCCATGGGCTGGTTCGCCGGCGTGCAGTTCACGCTGCTGCTGGCCGGCGTCGGCCTGTTCCTGTGGCATGCCGACCGCATGCCGCTCGCCCAGTCGGCGGCCTGGCTGGCCGCCCTGCTGGCGGCGCTGTGGGCGCTGGGCGCGGCCATGCAGGGCCGCATCGGCATGGTGCTGGCGCTCGTGGTGCAGGCCGGGGCCTTCGCCACCGCGACCGCGGCGCAGGGCTGGCTGGAGCCCTTCCGCCTGCTGAAGCCGGTGCCGCTGGTGCTGGCGCTGGCCTTCGTGCTGCTGCGCAGCCAGGGCCTGCGCCGGGAGCGCCGCTTCCACCTGCTGCTGCTGGCCGCGCTCGCCTGGTGCCTGGCCGGCGACGTGTTCCTGATGTTCCCGGGCTACTTTATCCCTGGCCTGGTCAGCTTCCTGGTCGGACACCTGTTCTACCTGGCGCTCTTCAAGCAGGGCGTGCCCTGGTTCCCGAGCCTGCCCGGCGTAGCCGCGCCGCTGGCCTGCGCCGGGCTTCTGTACTTCATCCTGTTCCCCCATCTGGGGCCGGTGCTCAGGGTGGCC
Organism: Pseudomonadota bacterium; assembly: GCA_023436025.1. Classification (GTDB taxonomy): domain Bacteria; phylum Pseudomonadota; class Gammaproteobacteria; order Burkholderiales; family Burkholderiaceae_C; genus Ramlibacter. The sequence goes on from JAEZKX010000058.1 coordinate 10,273, forward strand.
GTGGCCGCCTACGCGGTGGCCATCGCGCTGATGACGGCGCAGGCGATCGGGCGGGCCACGGTGCTGCGCGACCCCGCTTCGGCCTCGGTGGCCGTGGGCGCCGCGTGCTTCGTGCTCAGCGACGCGCTGCTGGCGATCAACCGCTTCGCCCAGCCGCTGCCCCTGGCGCCGCTGTGGATCCTGGGCACCTACTACCTGGCGCAGGCACTGATCGTGCGCAACAGCCAGCCGCCGGCGACTTCCCTCGCGCCCGTGGCAGCGCCGCTGCTGCAGCCGGCGGCGCAAAGCACGGCGCGCTGAGCGCGGCGCGCGGCCTCACAGGCCCGCGCTGCCGCCCTCCGGCTGGCCCTGCGCGATCGGCTCGTCGCGCGCGATCTGTCCGTCCACCAGTTCGACCAGGCGGTCGCAGCGCCGGGCCAGGCGCGGGTCGTGGGTCACGATCACGAAGGTGGTGCCGCGCTCGCGGTGGATGCGGCGCAGCTGCGTGAAGACATCGTCGGAGGACGCCGTGTCCAGGTTGCCCGTCGGTTCGTCGGCCAGCACCAGCGGCGGCTGCAGCACCAGGGCACGCGCGATGGCCACCCGCTGCTGTATGCCGCCGGAGAGCTCACCCGGCGTCTTGTGCTCCGCCGCGGCCAGGCCGACCGCCGCCAGCAGTTCGCGCGCCCGCTCGCGCGCGGCCGCCGGCACGCGCCCTTCGCTCATGAGGACCGGCAACGTGACGTTTTCCAGCGCGGTGAACGCGGGCAGCAGGTGGTGGAACTGGAAGACGAACCCGAGCGTGCGCCGCCGGCGCAGCGTGAGCTGCTGGTCGTCGAGCTCCGACACCTCCTCGCCCTCCAGCCGGTAGCTGCCGGAAGTCATGCGCTCCAGCAGGCCGAGGATGTTCAGCAGCGTGCTCTTGCCCGATCCCGAGGGCCCCATGAGCGCGACGAACTCGCCCGGCGCGATGCGCAGGGACAGCCCGTGCAGCACCTCGACCTCGTTCGGCAGGCCGGTGTTGTAGCTCTTGCGCACGCCTTCGAGCGCGACCAGTTCGCCGTTCACAGCCGGATCGCCCGTGCCGGGTCCATGCGGGCCGCGCGCCGCGCCGGCGCGATCGCAGCCAGCACGCCGCACGCGGTGGCCAGCAGGGCGATGCGGGCCGCCTGGCCCGGCGGCAAGGTGATGTCGAACAGCGGCAACCCGTCGCTGCCGCGCACGAAATGGGTGAACAGGACGATGAGGAGCCAGGCCAGCGCGAGCCCCAGCACCGAACCCAGCGCGCCCACCACGGCGCCCTGCGCCAGGAAGATGCGCAGGACCTGTCCGCGCGTCGCGCCCATGGCGCGCAGGATGCCGATCTCGCGCTGCTTCTGCACCACCGACACCACCAGCACGCTGGCGATGCCCAGCACCACCACCACCAGGACCACGACGCGGATGATGCCGGTGCTGGTGGACTGCGCATCCAGCGCCGTCACCAGCTGCGCGTTGGTGTCCTGCCAGCTCTCCACCTTGTAGGGCAGCTGGCGGCGCAGGCGCTCGGCCAGGTCCTTGGCCTGCCAGACGTCGCGCAGGCCGAGATCGATGTCGGTCGCGCCTCCGGTCAGCGCCAGCATGTTCTGGGCGAAGCGCAGCGGCACGATCACCGTGCGCTGGTTGAGGTCGCGCACGCCCAGGTCGACCAGCGCCGTCACCCGCAGCGAATCGCTGACGGTGCCGGTCTGGACGGTGAAACGGTCGCCGGGCCGGATGCCCAGGTCCTGCGCGAGCACCGTCCCCACGATGGCCTCGCCCGGCCCCAGGCGGGGATCGCCGGCAGTGATCTTGCCGCGCAGCCCCACGATGCGGTCGTAGCGATCGAGCTCCACGCCCAGGAGTGCGATCGCCTGCGAGGCCTCGCCGCGCAGGGCGAGGCCTCCGCCCGACACCATGGGCGACACGGCCACTACGCCCGGCACCTCCTCCAGCAGGGGAACGAGCGCCTGCCAGTTGGCCACCGAACGCAGGCGCTGCGCCCGCGGCTGCGTCTCGGTGATGGTGCGTTCCCCAGGCGCCGGCTGCCGCACCGGCGCCACCACCTCGTCGGGCGAGGACACGGTGATGTGGGCCTGGGCACCCAGCGTCTTGGCCAGGGTATTGGCCTGCAGGCCCGTGATCAGCGCCGAGATGTAGGCGATCACCGCGACGCCCGCGGCCACGCCGACGATGATCAGCACCGTCTGCATGCGGCCCTCGCGCAGGAAGCGCAGGGCGACCTTCCACTCGAAGGCGCCCATGGCTAGCGTCCGGCCGCCAGGCTCGAGCGCGCCGGTTGCCACGCCACGACCTCGGCGCGCACCCGCTCGCCGGCCGCCAGCCCGGGCAGCAGCAGCACCTCGGCGCCGTCGCGCACGCCCGAGAGCACCTCCACCGCGTCCAGCGTGCGCAAGCCGGTGCGCACGGCGCGCCGGGCGGCACGCCCGCCGTCGTCGACGAGCACGTACTCGCCCTGCGAATCGGTGCGCAGGGCGCGCGTGGGCAGCACCAGCGCGCGGTCGCGCCGGGCGGTCTCGACTTCCACCGACAGCGTCATGTCCTCGCGCAGGAAGGCCGGCGCCGGCTCGTCGAGCGAGAACTTCACCTCCACCGCGCCGCGCTGGGCGTCGACCTCCGGCGCGATGCTCAGCACGGTGGCGCCCAGGCGCCGCCCGGGGAAGGCATCGGCCATCACCTCTGCCTTCTGCCCCACGCGCAACTGCTCGAGGAAGCGCTCGTCGACCTGCGCCACCACCTGGGTCGGCCCGGCCAGCGCGATGCGCAGCAGCGCCCGCCCCGGCTGCACGATCTGCCCCGGCTCGACCTCGCGCGCGAGCACCTTGCCCTGCGTCGGCGACACCACCGTGGTCTGCGCCAGCCGCACCCGCGCGGCCGCGGTGGCGGCGCGCGCCGCCTGCAAC
>JAEZKX010000079.1 GCA_023436025.1 Pseudomonadota bacterium
GTGGCGGGCTCGATGGAGTTATCCCCCAAGCGCAACCTGTTGCTGCGGCATGCCGCGGTGGCGCACTGGCGCGCGTCGCGCCTGCCGGCCAACCTGCGTTCGCTGCTGTGGGCGGTGGGCGCGGGCATCCTCTTCGTCTGCCTCAATGCCGTGATGCGCGGACTGGCCATCGCGCTGGATCCGCAGCTCACGCAGTTCCTGCGCTATGTCGCCGGCGTGGTGGTGATGCTGCCGCTGATGCTGCGCGCCGGCCTGGCCAGCTATCGCCCGCGCAACATCGGCGGCCAGTTCGGCCGCGGGCTGGTGCACACCCTGGGCCTGTGCCTGTGGTTCCTGGCGGTGCCGCATGTCAGCCTAGCGGACACGACGGCCATCGGCTTCACCACGCCGCTGTTCATCATGGTCGGCGCCGTGCTGGTGCTCAAGGAGACCATGCGCTGGGACCGCTGGGTGGCCGCGGCCATCGGCTTCGCCGGCATGCTGATCGTGGTCGCGCCCAAGCTCACCGCGCAGGGCGGGCTGTGGACGCTGGTGATGCTGGCATCGTCGCCGGTGTTCGCCATCTCCTTCCTCATCACCAAGGCGCTCACGCGCTACGAGCGGCCCGCGGTGATCGTGGCCTGGCAGTCCATCACGGTGGCGTGCTTCAGCCTGCCGCTGGCGCTGCCGCACTGGCAGACGCCCAGCCTGCTGCAAGGCCTGGCCTTCCTGTTGTGCGGCGTGCTCGGCAGCGCGGGCCATTACTTCATGACGCGCTCGTTCATGATCGCGGACATCTCGGCGTCGCAGTCGGTGAAGTTCCTCGAGTTGATCTGGGCCGCGCTGCTGGGCTGGCTGCTGTTCGGCGACGTGACCAGCCATTCCACCCTGCTGGGCGGTGCGGTGATCTTCGCTTCCACGCTGTGGATCGCGCGGCGCGAGGCACGCGCCAGGCACTGACCCCACGGTTGCCAGGGTCGGCCGCTTGGCGGATCATGAAGACAAACCTACTACTCCAAGGGGATTGTCTTGAGTGAACGCACCCTGCCCGTGCTGCCGGCCATCGGCAGCATCCGCATCTGCCGCCCTGAAACCGGCCAGCCCCAGGTGACGCTGGAGTCCGCGGCCCTGCAGGTGATGACCGACCTGGAACGCGTGCCCGCGGTCACCGTGTCGCCGCAGGAGACCATGGACGCCGCCCATGCCTTCATGATGCAGCGCGGCGTGCGCATGCTGCTGGCGGTGGACGGCGAGGGCAACCTGGCCGGCATCGTCACCTCCAACGACATCCTCGGCGAGAAGCCGGTGGAGTTGGCCGAGGAGCGGCGCATCCACCACGGCGACATCCTGGTGGCCGACATCATGACGCCGGCCGACCGGCTGGAGGCCTTCGACATGCAGACGGTGCGCGCCGCCCGCGTGGGCCAGGTGGTGGCCAGCCTGCAGCAGGCGCGCCGCCACCATGCGCTGGTGGTGCAGGCGGATGCCCGTGGCGAGCGCGAGGTGCGCGGCATCTTCTCGCTGTCGCAGATCGCCCGGCAGCTGGGCCAGCCACTGGCGCTGTCGGAGGCTGCGTCGTCGTTCGCGGAGTTGAGGGCGGCGTTGGCGTGAATGCCGGGGCGGTGGCCACCGGGCCTGCCGGGCCTTCTAGGCCAACTGGTTCGCCACCCCCGCCGCCACATGCCCGGCCGGCACGTGCAGAGCCGCGTGGCTGACGTGCCGGGTCTGGTCGTCGAAGAAGAAGTCCGGCTCGAACTCGCGCAGGAACTCGCCCTTGGGCAGGCCGCCCAGGAACATGGCCTCGTCGACGTGGATCTTCCACTCCATCAGCGTGCGGATGGCGCGCTCGTGGGCCGGCGCGCTGCGCGCCGTGACCAGCGCGGTGCGGATGCGCATCTGCGGATTGCCGGCCTGCTGCAGTCGATGCAGCGCCGCCAGCAGCGGCTTGAAGGGGCCACCGGGCAGCGGCTGGGTGGCCTTGCTGGTCTCGTGTTCCTGGAAGGCCTCCAGCCCACGTGACTGGAACACCTGCTCGGCTTCGTCGGAAAACAGCACCGCATCACCGTCGAAGGCGATGCGCACCTCGTTGGGAAAGTTGGCCCCGGCCAGCACCGACTCGGTGAGCACCCGGGCGGCCGGAAAGCCCGCCTGCAGCGCCTGGCGCACGTCTTCCTCGTTGGCCGACAGGAACAGGTGGGCCCGCAAGGGACGCAGGTAGCCGAAGGGCGAACGACCCTGCGTGAACACGCCGCGCTGCAGCTGGATGGCGTGGGCCTTGGCCGAGCGGAACACGCGCATGCCCGACACCGGGTCGTTGCGCGACAGCACCACCACCTCGACGCGCTGCTGCGCCGTGTCGTTGAAGGCCAGCAGCTTCTGGATCAGCGAGAAGGCGATGCCGGGCTTGGCCGGCGCGTCCAGGCGCTGCAGCTGCAGCTGCATGTAGCCGGCGGCGTCGCCGGACTCGAACACCCGGTTCTCCTCCTCGAAGTCGAACAGGGCGCGCGAGGAGATCGCGACGACGAGTTTGTCCTGGAGGGAGATGCTCATGCGGCTAGCGGACCCACTGGTTGAGCTGGATGATGGGCAGCAGCACCGCCAGCACGATCAGCATGACCACCAGGCCCATGCCCACGATCAGCAGCGGTTCCAGCAGGGTGGCGAGCTGCACCGAGCGGCGCTGCACCTCGGCCGAGAGCTGGGCGGCGCCGCGCTGCAGCATGGCCGGCAACTGGCCGGTCTGCTCGCCGATGCGGGCGAACATGGCCAGCAGCTGCGGAAAGCGCTTTTTCTGCGCCAGGGCCGCCGCCAGCGGCGCGCCTTCGCGCACCAGCACCAGCGCGTCCAGCGCGTCGGCGCGCATGGCGCGGTTGCCCAGGGTTTCGGCCGCCGCCTGCAGTGCCTTGAGGATGGGCACGCCTGCCCCGGCCAGCATGGCGAGCGTGCCGGCGAAGCGCGCGGCGTTGTACTGGCGCGAGAGCCGTCCGATCAGCGGCAGGCCCAGCCAGCCGGCATCGAAGCGCTGGCGGAAGGCCTCGTTGCGCAGCGCATAGCGCAGCAGCCCCACGCCTGCCCCCAGCACCGCCAGCAGCGGCAGGCCCCAGGTGCGCAGGAAGGCGCTCATGGCCAGCATGGCCACGGTGAGCCAGGGCAGGGAGCGCTTGCTGCCGGCGAACACATTGGCCACCTGCGGCACCACGTAGGTCATGAGCAGCAGCACGATGACCACCGCCGCCACCGTGACGATGGCCGGGTACAGCGTGGCGGCCAGCAGCTTGGCGTTCAGCGCCTGGCGGTCCTCCAGGTCGTCGGCCAGCCGCTCCAGCACCTGGCCCAGGTGGCCGCTCTGCTCGCCCGCGCCCACCACGCCGATGTAGATGTCGTTGAACTCGCGCGGAAAGCGCGCCAGCGCCTTGGCGAAGGAGGAGCCGGCGTTGACCTCGGCCCGCAGGGCGGCCACCAGGTGGTGCTGGCGCTCGTTCTCCATCTCGTCGGCCAGCGCGGTCAGTGCCCGCTCCAGCGTCAGGCCGGAACCCACCAGGCCAGCCAGCTGGCGCGTCCAGATCGACAGGCCGGTGGCGTTGAAGATGGGGCGGGTGAACAGGGCGCGGCTGGCGCCGCCGGCCGCCGCGTCGCCCGCGGCCACCGGCTTGACCTCCAGGGGAACGAGCTGGCGCGTGCGCAGCAGGCCGCGCGCCGCCTTGGCGGTGTCGGCTTCGATGACGCCTTTCTGGGTGGCGCCCTCCGGATCGAGTGCCTCGAAGGCATAAGCGGGCATGCAGGCATTATGCGGAAAGCAGGAGTTCCCCCAGGCGCTCGGTTGCGCGTGCCAGCTCCGCGTCTTCCTGCATCTGCCGCTGCACGGCGTCGACCATGCGCGGGAAACCGGCGTCGTGGGCCAGGCGGGGCCCCAGTTCGCGCAGCAGCACGGATTCGAGGAACACCCGCACCGCCTTGCGGCGGCGGTCGGGGTCGGTCGGGTCGAGGG
>JAEZKX010000081.1 GCA_023436025.1 Pseudomonadota bacterium
CGTCAGCCCCGGGGCCTTCGGGGGACATGAGTCAAGGCGGACCGCCCCGTCCTGGCGCGGCAACGCAGCAAAGGACCGCGCGAGCGGCAGCGCCACGCAGCCGCCACCTTCAACCCAGCGCTGCGGACCGCCCCGTTCTTCGCGCGGCAACGCAGCAAAGGACCACGCGAGGGACAGTCGCTACGCCGCTTCCGCCAGCTTCGGCGCCCCCAGGCTGCGCAGCACGTCCCGCACCATCTGCGCGCGGTCCTTCACTTCCACCAGGGATTTCTCGATGCGCAGCTTGTCGTTGCCGGCCAGCTTGATGTGCTTGTTCTTCTGCACCAGCTGGATGATGGCCAGCGGCTCGACCGGCGGATTGGGCTTGAAGGTGATGTGGATCACCGTCGGCGCCGCGTCGACCTTCACCACGCCGTAGGGACGGGCCAGCACGCGCAGGCGGTGCACGTCGATCAGCGTCTGCGCCTGCGGCGGCAGCTTGCCGAAGCGGTCGACGATCTCTTCCAGCAGGCGGTCGATCTGTTCGACGTTCTTGGCCGTGGCCAGCTTCTTGTAGAACGAGAGCCGCAGGTGCACGTCGCCGCAGTAGTCGTCGGGCAGCAGCGCCGGCGCATGCAGGTTGATCTCGGTGGTGACCGACAGCGGCGCCAGCAGGTCCGGCTCCTTGCCGGCCTTGAGCGACTTCACCGCTTCGGACAGCATCTCGTTGTACAGCTGGAAGCCCACTTCCAGCATGTTGCCGCTCTGGTTCTCGCCCAGCACTTCGCCGGCGCCGCGGATCTCCAGGTCGTGCATCGCCAGGTAGAAGCCCGAGCCCAGCTCCTCCATCTGCTGGATCGCCTCCAGCCGCTGCGCCGCCTGCTTGGTGAGGCCCTCGACGTCGGGCACCATCAGGTAGGCATAGGCCTGGTGGTGGCTGCGGCCCACGCGGCCGCGCAGCTGGTGCAGCTGCGCCAGGCCGAACTTGTCGGCGCGCGCGATGACGATGGTGTTGGCGGTCGGCACGTCGATGCCGGTCTCGATGATGGTGGAGCACAGCAGCACGTTGAAACGCTGCTGCACGAAGTCGCGCATCACGCGTTCCAGCTCGCGCTCGGGCATCTGGCCATGGGCCACCGCGATGCGCGCCTCGGGCAGCAGCCGCTCCAGCGCCTCGCGCCGGTTCTGGATGGTCTCCACCTCGTTGTGCAGGAAGTAGACCTGGCCGCCGCGCTTGAGTTCGCGCAGCACGGCTTCGCGGATCACGCCGTTGCCCTCGTTGCGCACGAAGGTCTTGATGGCCAGCCGGCGCTGCGGCGCGGTGGCGATGACCGACAGGTCGCGCAGCCCTTCCAGCGCCATGCCCAGCGTGCGCGGGATCGGCGTGGCGGTGAGCGTGAGCACGTCGACCTCGGCGCGCAAGGCCTTCACCGCCTCCTTGTGGCGCACGCCGAAGCGGTGCTCCTCGTCGATGATCAGGAGGCCCAGGTTCTTGAACTTGACCGAGGCCGACAGCAGCTTGTGGGTGCCGACCACGATGTCGACGCTGCCGTCCTCCAGGCCCTTGGCCGCGGCATTGATCTCCTTGGTGGAGCGGAAGCGGCTCATCTCCGCCACCTTCACCGGCCACTTGCTGAAGCGGTCGACCAGCGTCTGGTAGTGCTGCTCCGCCAGCAGCGTGGTGGGGGCGAGGAAGGCCACCTGCTTCCCGCCGGTGACGGCGATGAAGGCGGCGCGCAGCGCCACCTCGGTCTTGCCGAAGCCGACGTCGCCGCAGACCAGCCGGTCCATCGGCTGCGGCGACACCATGTCCTGGATGACCGCATGGATGGCCGCGTTCTGGTCGGCCGTCTCTTCGAAGCCGAAGTCGTTGGCGAACTGCTCGTAGTCCTGCGCCGAGAAGCGGAAGGCATGGCCCTGCCGGGCCGCGCGCCGGGCGTAGATGTTCAGCAGCTCCGCCGCGCTGTCGCGCACCTGCTCGGCGGCCTTGCGCTTGGCCTTCTCCCACTGGCCCGAGCCCAGCTTGTGCAGCGGCGCCTCGTCGGCGCCGACGCCGGTATAGCGGCTGATCTGGTGCAGCTGGCTCACCGGCACGTAGAGCGTCGCCTTGTCGGCGTACTCGAGGTGCAGGAACTCGGTGCTGCCCTGGCCGAGGTCCATGCTGACCAGCCCGCGGTAGCGGCCGATGCCGTGCTGCGCGTGCACCACCGGGTCGCCGACGTTGAGCTCCGACAGGTCCTTGATCAGCGCCTCGACGTCGCTGACCTGTTCCTGCTTCTTGCGCCGGCGCGCGGTGGGCGCGGCGGCGAACAGCTCGGTTTCGGTGACCAGGTCGACGGCTTCCTCGACCCAGGAGAAGCCCGAGGCCAGCGCCGCGGTGGCGATGCCCAGCTTCTCGTCGCTGGCGAGGAAGTCCTCCAGCGAGTCGAAGGCCGGCATGGTGAGGTGGCTGGCGCGCAGGAAGTCCAGCAGGCTCTCGCGCCGGCCCGCGCTTTCGGCCAGCACCAGCACCTGGTTGGGCGTGCGCTCGGTGTGGGCCTTGAACTTCGCCAGCGGATCCTCGGCGCCGCGGACCACCGACAGCTCCGGCAAGGGTTGCACCCAGGCACTGTCGGCGACGTCCTGGACATTGCTGCGCAGCGCTACCTGCGCATGGGCGTTGGCCAGCACGTAGAACTGTTCCGCGCTCAGGAACAGCGCCTCCGGCGGCAGCACCGGCCGTTCCGGGTCGCCCTGCACCAGGCGATGGCGGTCGCGCGTGTCCTGCCAGAAGCGGTGGAAGGCGGGCTCCAGGTCGCCGTGCAGCACCACGGTCGCGGCCTCGCCCAGGTAGTCGAACACCGTCGCCGTCGCGTCGAAGAACAGCGGCAGGTAGTACTCGATGCCGGCGGTGGCGACGCCGTTGCCCATGTCCTTGTAGATGCGGCTCTTGGTCGGGTCGCCCTCCAGCAGCTCGCGCCAGCGGCTGCGAAAGCGCGCGCGCGCGTCCTCGTCCATCGGGAACTCGCGGCCGGGCAGCAGCCGCACCTCGGGCACCGGGTACAGGCTGCGCTGGGTGTCGGGGTCGAAGGTGCGGATGGAGTCGACCTCGTCGTCGAACAGGTCGACGCGGTAGGGCACCGGCGAGCCCATGGGGAATAGGTCGATCAGGCCGCCGCGCACCGCGTACTCGCCGGGACTCACGACCTGCGTCACGTGGTTGTAGCCGGCCAGCGTGAGCTGCGATTTCAGCTTGGCCTCGTCCAGCTTCTGCTTGACCTGGAAGTGGAAGGTGTAGCCGGCCAGGAAGGCGGGCGGCGCCAGCCGGTAGAGCGCCGTGCTCGCCGGCACCAGCACGACATCGGCCTCGCGCTGCAGGATGCCCCACAGCGTCGCCAGCCGTTCGCTGATCAGGTCCTGGTGCGGCGAGAACTGGTCGTAGGGCAGCGTCTCCCAGTCGGGAAACAGCGCGCAGCGCAGCTCGGGCGCGAAGAAGCGCAGTTCGTCCAGCAGCCGCTGCGCGTCATTGGCGTCCGCCGTGACGATGGCCGTCAGGCGCTGGCTGGCGCGTTCGCGCTGCGCCAGCCTGGCCAGCAGCAGGGCGTCGGCGGAGCCCGCGGGACGCGGCAGTGTCAGGCGGCGGCCGGGAGTGAGCTTGGGTAAATCCATGCGGGCCAAAAGAAAATGCAAACACCCCGCGCTTGAAGAAGGCGGGGTGTGCGAGCATTTTAGGATGAACGCGACGACCCCTGGGGGCGTCGTAGAATGAAAGTGACGGACCTATGAATGCTCCCGCACCGCGCTTTTTCGCGCTGATCCCTTGCGCCGGCCACGGCAGCCGGGCCGGCACCGCCGGTCCCAAGCAGTACGAACGCGTCGCGGGCCAGCCCATGGTGTGGCACACGCTGTCGGCCTTCGCCGGCGTCAAGCGCATCGCCCGCACGCTGGTGGTCGTCGCCCCCGGCGACGGCTTCTTCGAACGCAACCCCACCACCTCGGCGCTGGTCGTGCCTTGCGGCGGCGCGACCCGCGCGCAGAGCGTGGCCAATGGCCTGCGCGAGCTGCGCCGCGCCGGCGCGGTCGACAACGACTGGGTGCTGGTGCACGACGCCGCCCGCTGCCTCATCACGCCCGAGCTGGTCGATCGCCTGATCGACCGCTGCCTCGACGACGAGGTGGGCGGGCTGCTGGCGCATCCGCTGGCCGACACGCTCAAGAGCGAGAAGGACGGCCGCGTCGAGGCCACCATCGCGCGCGGCGACAAGTGGCTGGCGCAGACGCCGCAGATGTTCCGCCTGGGCATGCTGCGCCAGGCGCTGGAGGCCGCTGGCGACACCGTCACGGACGAGGCCGGCGCCATCGAGTCCATGGGGCTGAAGCCGCTGCTGGTCGCCTCCGGCGCGCAGAACTTCAAGGTCACCTACCCCGAGGACTTCGCCATGGCCGAGGCCGTGCTGCGCGGCCGCCGCTGATGGAACTGCGCATCGGAGAAGGTTGGGACACGCACGCGCTGGTGCCCGGGCGCAAGCTCGTGCTGGGCGGCGTGGAGATTCCCTACGCGCGCGGCCTGCTGGGGCACTCGGACGCGGACGCGCTGCTGCATGCGATCACCGACGCGCTGTTCGGCGCGGCGGCGCTCGGCGACATCGGCCGCCATTTCCCCGACACCGATCCGCGCTTCCGGGGCGCCGATTCGGTCGCGCTGCTGGCCGAGGCCGCGCGGCGCGTGCGTGAAGCCGGCTGGCGGATCGCCAACGTCGACAGCACCATCGTCGCCCAGGCGCCCAAGATGGCGCCGCACATCGGCGCGATGTGCGCGCGCATCGCCGAAGCACTCGGGCTGGAGCCGGGCCAGGTCAACGTGAAGGCCAAGACCGCCGAGAAGCTGGGCCCGGTGGGCATGGGCCAGAGCATCGAGGCCCGGGCCGTGGTGCTGCTGCTGCGGTAGGAGCCTCGGCGGCCAGCAGAGGCGGGCCTGCGCTGGGTCGGCACCTAGGCAGCCGCCTCCTTCATCACGCCCTTGGCCTCGGCGCCGCCGGGCACCGGCGGCATCTGGCGCGGCCGCTGCAGCTTGATGTGCGCGGCCAGGCCGCCCGAGGTGGTGTTGGCCAGCGCGAAGATGCCGCCCATGCGTTGCACCGTCTTGTCGACGATCGCCAGGCCCAGGCCCGCGCCGGTCGCGGCCGTGCGGGCGGCGTCGCCGCGGAAGAAGGGCTTGATCAGGTTGGGCAGCGCCTCGGGCGAGACACCCATGCCGTGGTCGCGTACCTTCAGCAGCACCCATTCGTTGCGCGCGCGGGCGCCGATGTCGACCATCGCGATGCCGGTCTCGGGCGTCTTGCCGTAGCGGCGCGCGTTCTCGAGCAGGTTGGAGATGACGCGGGCCAGTTCCACCTCGTCGGCCAGCACTTCCAGGTTCTTGGGCATGTCGACGGTGACGCGGATGTCGCCGTGGTCCTGGATGGCGTACATGCAGGCCTCGACCACGTCGTTGAGCACCACCGGCTTGAGTTCCGCGTGATCCGGGCGCGCGTAGTCGAGGAACTTGTCGATGATGGCGTCGAGCTGGTCGATGTCGGCCGCCATGTGGTTGCGTGCATCGGCATCGACCACGCTCATCTCGGTCTCCAGCCGCAGGCGCGCCAGCGGCGTGCGCAGGTCGTGCGAGATGCCCGCCAGCATCACCGCCCGGTCCTGCTCGATCTTGGCGAGCTGCTGGGCCATGCGGTTGAAGCCGATGTTGACCTCGCGGATCTCGCTGGTGACGGCCTTCTCGTCGAGCCGGCTGGCGTCGAAGTCGCCGTCGCGCACGCGGCTGGCGGCGAAGGACAGCTGCTTGAGCGGCCGGTTGATCAGCCGCGCGATGACGGCGGCGCCCGCCAGCGAGAGCGCCGCTGCGGTGATCAGCCAGACCAGCCAGGTGCGCCCGCCCACCTGCGAGAAGCGCTTGCGGTCCAGCAGCATCCAGTAGTCGTCGCGGTCGATCTTGAAGCCGATCCAGAGGCCGTCCTCGCCGTTGACGCTGCTGCCCATGACGGTGCCCGAGCCGAGCCGGCCGACCAGCTCGTCGACGATGCGGCGGTCCATGGCACTGCCCGACAGCGGCGTGAGGCGGTCCTTGGGTTCGCGCGGGACGATGCGCACGTCTTCCTGGTCGGCCAGCGTCTTGATCAGGGAGACGCGGGCGATCGGGTCGGCATGGACCAGGGCCGCGCGGCTGAGGTTGACCAGCGAGGCGATCTGCTGGGCGGTCTGGACCGCACGCGGCTCGAATTCAAGCGCGCGGAAGGTCTGCAGCCACGCGATGATGGAGCCGATCAGCAGCAGCGACAGCAGGAAGAAGGTGCGCCAGAACAGCGACAGGCCCAGGCGCGGGCGCATTTCCAGCGGCGCCGGGGCGGTCTCCAGCGGGGCGGGGCCGGTGGCGTCTTCGGTACGGATCATCGCGCGGGGACCAGGGACAAACAGGGAAGGGCGAGCGGGGCGGTCACCCGGCGATTGTCGATGCGGCGCCCGCCTTTGTCATTCGCCTTGCGTCCCAGGCGTGTTCAATTGTGATGCGCGCCGCCGGCGCGCGGACTCAACCCGCCCCGTCCGGCACGAACACATAGCCCACGCCCCAGACCGTCTGGATGTAGCGCGGCGACGCCGGGTCGGCCTCGATGAGCTTGCGCAGGCGCGAAACCTGCACGTCGAGGCTGCGGTCGAAGGGTTCGAACTCCCGCCCGCGCGCCAGCTGGGCCAGCTTCTCGCGCGACAGCGGCTGGCGCGGGTGGCGCACCAGGGCCTTGAGCATGGCGAATTCGCCGGTGGTCAGGGGCAGTTCCTCGCCGTTCTTGCGCAGCGTGCGCGCGCCCAGGTCGAAGGCGAAGGGCCCGAAGTTGACCACCTCGTTGTCGGAGGAGGGCGCGCCGGGCGCTTCCTGCGCCGGGCGGCGACGCAGCACGGCGTGCACGCGCGCCAGCAGCTCGCGCGGATTGAACGGCTTGCCCAGGTAGTCGTCGGCGCCGACTTCGAGGCCGACGATGCGGTCCACGTCCTCGCCCTTGGCGGTGAGCATGATGATGGGCGTGCGGTCGTTGGCCGCGCGCAGGCGGCGGCAGATCGACAGCCCGTCCTCACCCGGCATCATCAGGTCCAGCACGATCAGGTCGGCCGTCTCGCGCAGCATCAGGCGGTTGAGCGCCTTGCCGTCCTCGGCCAGGATGACTTCGAAGCCTTCCTGGGTGAGGTAGCGGCGCAGGAGGTCGCGGATGCGCGCGTCGTCGTCGACGACCAGGATCTTGTCGGTCCGTGCTGCAGCTTGGGTCATGGGTCTCCAGGTCCAATTTGTAACAGCGGCCATTCTGAACGGCGCGGCAGCCGCTTTTCGGGTTTTCCCGGGGCGCTTTTCACAGTGTTACACAAGTTGCCCTCAGCCGTGTGGCTTCACAGAGGAGAAGTGCACCATCACGGCCCTCGACCGTTGACCAGCCATGAAGTACGCCGTCTACCTGTTTTGCGCCTGCGCCGGCGCCGCCTGGGCGCAGGCTTCGCCCGGCGCCGGCAGCGACCTGCGCCAGGTGCTGCAGCAGCCCCATGCACCGGGCGCGCCGCAGCCACGCACGCTCTCGCCGTCCGAGCGGGAGCAGCTGCGCCAGCAGCTGTCCGACGCCGCGCGGCCGCGCGGAACCAAGAAGTGAACCAAGGGCTCGCAGCCATCATCATGCGAGCCAACGACCGGAGGAAAAAACGATGAACGCGAAAGCGATGCTGGGCACCTGTGCCCTGCTGGCCGCGGGGGCCGTGGGCGCCCAGACCATCCCGCCGCCGCAGAACGTCCTGCAGCTGCAGGCAAGCGCCACGGTGGAAGTGCAGCAGGACCTGCTGACGATCAACCTCACGACCGCGCGCGAGGGCACGGACCCGGTGCAGGTGCAGTCGCAGCTCAAGGCGGCGCTGGATGCGGCGCTGGCCGAAGCGCGGCGCAACGCCCAACCGGGCCAAATGGATGTTCGCACCGGCAACTTTGCGCTCTATCCGCGTCACAACCGCGATGGAAAAATGAGCGGATGGACCGGGACCGCCGAGCTCATCCTCGAGGGGCGTGACTTCGGCCGCATCACGCAGACCGCCGGCCGCATCCAGACCCTGACGCTGGGCGGCGTCAACTTCAGCCTGAGCCGCGAGCAGCGTGCCAGGGTGGAGACCCAGGCGCAGGCCCAGGCCATCGAGCGTTTCAAGGCCAAGGCCACCGAGCTGGCCCAGGGCTTCGGCTTCAGCGGCTACACGCTGCGCGAGGTGGCCGTCAACGCCAACGACCAGGGCTTCCAGCCGCGCATGCGCGTGCAGGCGATGGAAGCCAAGGCGGCGATGGCCGACGTGCCGGTGGAGCCCGGCAAGGCGGCGGTGGTGGTCACCGTCTCGGGTTCGGTGCAGCTGCGCTGAGCGCGCCGGCGCTCGGGCGGGCGCAACCGCTTGCGCCCACCGCGGCAATGCGCCGAATTCCGACACGTCCGCCTGCCGCGCCAGCATAAGCTGGCCCGGTGTCCGCCGTCCTCACCGAACCCCATCCACCGACTGCCGCGCCCGCGCGCGGCGAGTTGTTCATCGTCCTGAACCTCGGTTCGGGCAAGGACCCCAAGGACGAGGTGCGCAAGACCATCGAGGCCGAGCTGATGCAGGCGGCGCGACCCTACCGCTTCGTGCCGGTGCCCCCGGGCGAGATCGTCAAGACCTGCCAGGAAGCCGCGCGGCTGGCGCACGAGCACGCCGGCGTGCTGGTGGCCGTGGGCGGGGACGGCACGATCAACTGCGCGGCCCAGGCGGCGCTGGCCCAGGACGTGCCGCTGGGGCTGATCGCCCAGGGCACCTTCAACCTCTTCTCGCGCCAGCTGGGCCTGCCGCTGGACACGGCCGAGGCCACGCGCTGCCTGCTGCACGCGGCGCCGGAGCCGGTGCAGGTGGGCATGGTGAACCAGCGGGTGTTCCTGGTGAATGCATCGGTGGGGCTCTATCCCAAGCTGCTGGCCGACCGCGAGCAGGTCAAGCAGAAGCTGGGTCGGCGGCGCTGGATTGCGATGCTGGCGGGCCTGGTGAGCCTGTTCGAATGGCGGCTGCAACTGGTGCTGGACGCCGAGCTCGACGGCCGCCTGACGCAGCTGCGCACGCCCAGCCTGTTCGTCTGCAACAACCGCCTGCAGCTGGAACGCCTGGGCATCGACGAGGCGGTGGTGGGGCAGGTGGGCGAGGGCCGCCTGGCCGGCCTCTACGCGCCGACGCTCGGGCTGGGCACCAAGCTGCGGCTGATCGTGCGCGCCATGCTCGGCAAGCTGGGCGACACGCAGGAGATCCGCGCCTTCACGCTGCGCTCGCTGACCGTCGCCACCCGCAACGCCACCCGGCTCAAGGTGGCGACCGACGGCGAGGTGCAGTGGATGCAGCTGCCGCTGCGCTTTGCCGTGTCGCCGCGCCCGCTGCAGGTGATGCTGCCGCCGCAGGAGGAGCGGCTGCCGCCGAAATGACCGTCCTGCTGCACATTTCCGACACCCATTTCGGCACCGAGGAGCCAGGAGTGGCGCGGGCGCTGCAGGCGATGGCGCGCGAGCAGCGGCCCGACGGCCTGGTGCTCAGTGGCGACATCACCCAGCGCGCCCGCAGCGCGCAGTTCGCGGCCGCGCGCGCGTTCTGCGATTCGCTGGCGATCGCGCACGTGCTGACGCTGCCGGGCAACCACGACATCCCGCTGTACAACCTGGCGGCGCGCCTTTTCTCGCCCTACGCCCGCTACATGCAGGCCTTCGGCAGGGAGCTGGAACCGGAGATGGAGGTCGGCGAGGTGCTGGTGATCGGCGTCAACACGACCCGGCCCGCGCGCCACAAGGACGGCGAAGTCTCGGCGCGCCAGATCGACCGCGTGGTGGAGCGCCTGCACCGCGCCCGGCGCGAGCAGCTGCGCGTGGTGGTCACGCACCAGCCGGCCTGCGTACTGCGGCCCGAGGACGAGGAGAACCGGCTGCATGGCGGCGAAGTCGCGGTGCAGGCCTGGTCGCGCGCCGGCGCCGACCTGGTGCTGGGCGGCCACATCCACCTGCCGTATGTCAGCGACCTGTGCGCGCATGCCGTGCGCGTGCCGCGGCCGCTGTACTGCGTGCAGGCCGGCACGGCGTTGTCGAACCGCGTGCGCCACGGCTCGCCCAATTCGGTGAACATGATCCGCTGGCGCGCGCCCGCGGCCGGCGAGCGCCGGCTGGTGCGGGTGGAGCGCTGGGACTACGACCTGGCCGACCGGCGCTTCGAGCCCACGCACTGCCATGACCTGAAGCTGGGAGAGTGAGCAGCCCCGGCGGCGCAGCGCGCGCGCCGGATGCCTTACGATCGAACCGCCATGTCCGCTTCCGTCCCCGCCCTCCAGTACGTCACCTGTCCCGATGCCACCGGCAGCCACCGCATGGCCTACTGGGCCTGGGGCGATGCCAGCGCGGCGCACGTGATCGTGTGCGTGCACGGACTGTCACGCCAGGGGCGCGACTTCGACGTGCTGGCCGGCGAGTTGCTGCGGCGCAGCCCGCAGCCGCTGCGCATCGTCTGCCCCGACGTGGTTGGCCGCGGCCGCAGCGACTGGCTGGCCGATCCCATGGGCTATGGCGTGCCCAACTATGTGTCCGACATGCTGCACCTGCTGGTGCAGCTGCAGGCCCAGGCGCCGATCGCCACGCTCGACTGGGTCGGCACCAGCATGGGCGGCCTGATCGGCATGGGGGTCGCCGGCACCCCCGGGCTGCCGCTGCCCGTGCCGCTGCGCCGGCTGGTGCTCAACGATGTCGGGCCGACCATCCAGTGGGGCGCGCTGCAGCGCATCGGCACCTACCTGGGCCAACCCGCACGTTGGGACACGCTGCAGCAGGCCGCCGACGCGATGTGGACCTTGTCCACCGGTTTCGGGCCGCACACGCCGGCCCAGTGGCTGGCACTGTCGCAGGCCATGGTGAAACCCCTGCCGGACGGGGGCTTGGGGCCGCACTACGATCCTGCGATCGCCGTGCCCTTCCGCGCCATGACCGAGCAGATCGCCGCGCAGGCCCAGGACCAGCTGTGGCAGCTCTATGACGCCATCCGCGCCGAGACGCTGCTGCTGCGCGGCGCCGACTCGGACCTGCTGAGCCCCGCGACGGCGGCCGAGATGCAGCGTCGCGGACCGCGCGCGCGGCTGGTCGAATTCGCGGGCGTGGGCCATGCGCCGACCCTGGTCGCCGCCGACCAGGTCGATGCCGTCTCCACCTTCCTGCTGCACACGGAACCCGGAACGGATGAAGAGCCACGCCGCGGAGCAGGCTGAAGCCGCCGCCGTCCCCGAACTGGTGGCGGCCGCCGAACAGGCCCTGCCGCGCCAGGCCAACACGTTGGCGCGCGCCCGTGCGTTCGCCGAGCCGCTGATCGCCGGCGAGACGCTGGACACCGGCGAGAACACGCTGGTCCATGCCGACGCGGTGGCGGCCATCCTCAAGACCATGGGCGGCTCCGAGGCCATGCAGGCGGCGAGCTACCTGGTCTATGCGTGGCCGCACCTGAACAAGCCGCAGGAGGTCATCGCCAAGGCCTTCGGCGAGAGCTACGCCGCGCTGGCGTCCGAGACCACCAAGCTGGTGCGGGTGCAGCAGCAGGCGCGCGGCGAGTCGGCCTACCTCGACGACGCGCGCTCGCAGACCGAGACGGTGCGCAAGATGCTGCTGGCCTTCTCGCGCGACCTGCGGGTGGTGCTGCTGCGCCTGGCCTCGCGGCTGCAGACGTTGCGCTTCTTCGCCGCCACCAAGCGCGTGGTGCAGCCCAGCGTGGCGCGCGAGGCGCTGCACGTGTTCGCTCCGCTGGCCAACCGGCTGGGGATCTGGCAGCTGAAGTGGGAGATGGAGGACCTGGCCTTCCGCTTCCTCGAGCCCGACACCTACCGGCAGGTGGCCGCCTGGCTCGACGAGAAGCGGGTGGAGCGCGAGCAGTACGTGCAGCAGATGCGCAGCGAGGTGGAGGCCGGCCTGAAGGAGCAGGGCATCCACGCCGAGGTGCAGGGGCGGCCCAAGCATATCTACAGCATCGTCAAGAAGATGCGCGGCAAGTCGCTGGACTTCGGCCAGGTGCTGGACGTGCGGGCGCTGCGGGTGATCGTGCCCGACGTGAAGGACTGCTACGCCGCGCTGTCGTGGGTGCACGAGCGCTTCGCGCCGCTGCCCGAGGAGTTCGACGACTACATCGCGCGGCCCAAGCCCAATGGCTACCAGTCGCTGCATACCGTGGTGCGCGACCCCGCCGGCCGGCCGATCGAGATCCAGATCCGGACCCAGGCGATGCACGAGCATGCCGAGCACGGCGTGGCCGCGCACTGGGCCTACAAGGAGGCCGGGGCCAAGGGCTATTCGGGCGTCTCGGCCAGCAGCGAGTACGACACCAAGATCGCGGTTCTGCGCCAGCTGCTGGCGTGGGAACGCGACCTGGCCGGCGCCACGCCCAGCCTGTTCGAGGACAGCATCTACGTGCTGACGCCGCAGGCCGCGGTGGTGGAGCTGCCGCAGGGCGCGACGCCGGTGGACTTCGCCTACACGGTGCACACCAGCCTCGGCCACCGCTGCCGCGGCGCCCGCGTCGACGGTGTGATGGTGCCGCTGAACACGCAGCTGGCCAACGGCCAGACCGTGGAGATCATCGCGGCCAAGGAGGGCGGCCCCTCGCGCGACTGGCTCAATGCCGACCTCGGCTTCCTGGCCAGCCACCGGGCGCGCGCCAAGGTGCGCGCCTGGTTCAACGAGCGCGTGCGCCACGAGACCGAGGCGCGCGGCCGCGAGCTGGTGGAGCGGCTGCTGCAGCGCGAAGGCCGCACGGCGATCAAGCTGGAGGAACTCGCGTCGCAGCTGGGGTTCAAGTCGGCCGACGACCTGTTCTACGTGGTCGGCAAGGAAGAATTCTCGCTGCGCAACATCGAGCAGCTGCTGCACCCGCCGGCCGAGCCTGCGCCGCAGGACGAGTTGCTGCTGAAGAAGGCGCGGCCGGCGCCCCGCTCGGGCAAGGGCGGCGTGCTGGTGGTGGGCATCGACTCGCTGATGACGCAGCTGGCCAAGTGCTGCAAGCCGGCGCCGCCGGATGCGATCAGTGGCTTCGTCACGCGCGGCAAGGGCGTGAGCATCCACCGCACCGACTGCTCCAACTACCGCGAGATGGCGGCGCGCACGCCGGAGCGCGTGATCGAGGTGGAGTGGGGCAACGCGCCCGCCGCCGAGGCGGCGGTGTACCCCGTCGACATCGCCATCGAGGCGGCCGACCGGCAAGGCCTGCTGCGCGACATCTCGGAAGTCTTCGCCAAGGAGAAGATGAACGTGATCGGCGTGCAGACCCAGTCGGTCAAGGGCACGGCCTGGATGACGTTCACCATCGAGATCGCCGACGCGCAGCGCCTGGGCAAGGTGCTGGGGGTGGTGCACGAGGTCAACGGCGTGCGCTCGGCGCGGCGGCGTTAGGCGCTGCGTTCCGATTCCGCGAGAACTGCCAAAAACCTCTGCTACAATCGTGGGCTTCAACGACAGGCGCGTAGCTCAGCTGGTTAGAGCACCACCTTGACATGGTGGGGGTCGTTGGTTCGAGTCCAATCGCGCCTACCAATCTGAAGGCCCCGTCTTCCCCTCGGAAGACGGGGCTTTTTCATTGGGGTTCCGCGGCACGGGTGCATCGCCCGGATTCGATGTCGATCGTCGTTCAGGATCCTGGCAACGCTGCCCAAAAGTCCGCCAGGACCTTGGCGACCGGCGCGGGCGTCTCCTGCGGCCACCAATGGCCCACGCCGTCCAGGTGCGCCATCCTTGCGCCCGCTTGGCGCGCTGCCCATTCGTGCTGCGCCAACGTTCCGCTCGCCCGGCCGACATCGTCGACGGCGATGAGGGCGAGCCCAGGACGTTGTGCGGCGCGTGGCAGTTGCAGCCCCAGGTCGGCCATCGCCGGCTGCCGCGCCGAGCGCAAGAGCTTGAGCACGGCGCGTCCCATCTCGGGATCCATGCCTGCGGCGACCCGCTCCGCCATGCGCCCGGTCATGCCGAGGGACGAGGCCACCGCGAGTCGCTGCTGCAGGTCGCCGCCCCACAAGGCGTGCACCGACGCTTCTCCCTGGCCTTCCTGTTGCCACACCTGCGCCCGCGCATGCCAGGCGTAGTCGGGTGCGAACACGCCGAGTGCATCGGAGGCCCAGCTGCGGATGAGGTCCGGGCGGCTCATGGCCAGTGCCGCGACATGGATTCCGCCCCAGTCGTGTCCCACCAGGTCGACCGGTGCGCGGAACAGTTCCAGCTGGGAGGCCAGCCAGTCGCGGTAGGCCGCCATCGACCCGTTGAAGTCGCGCGACACGGGAACGCCGAATCCGGGCGGGCTCAGGGCGACCGCATCGGCCCGGCCGAGTTCTCCGACCATCGACCCCCAGATGGCCGCTGTCTCGGGGTTTCCGTGAACGAGGACGAGTGGCGTGCGCGGCATGGGGTCACCTCACATACTTGTTGGCTGACAAGCAAGATCATAGCCGGTGGTGTCCGCCGACGTTGCGCGACCGTGCGGATCGGCCCGACAGGCGGCACCTATACTTGCGCGACCCGATGTCCAAGCAGCCCTGATGCCCGATCAGCCTCGCACCCGTCGCACGCAGCAGGAGCGACGCGAAGAGACCGAACGCAAAGTGCTGGAAGCCGCAACGGCGCTGATCGCCCGCCACGGATCACGCGCGCTCACGCTGGCCGCGGTGGGTGAAGCCGCCGGCTACAGCCGCGGGATCGTCTCGCATTACTTCGGCAGCCGCGAGAATCTGCTGCTTGCGGTGCTGCGGGATGCGCAGACCTTCACCCTGCCGGATCCCGGGGATCGTGCTGCCGAGTGGCTGGCGAACCTGGTCCGCGCCTACCTCAAGAACGTGACCGGCCGACGTCCGGCGACGGCTGCCTTCCTGCAGATGTGGGGCGAGGCGATTGCCGCCGATCCTGTCCTGATGCCGATCTTCGCGGAGCTGGACGCGCGCTTCAGGCGCTTCCTTGCCGACAAGGTTCGCGAAGGTGTTGGCGACGGTTCGGTGCGAGCCGATGCCGACCCCGAGGCGATGGCCGTGTTCCTCGTCGGCCTTCTGCGCGGAATCGCATTGCAGCTGATCTCGACGCCACCCCCGGCGCGGGTCCGGGCGATCATCGACGAAGCGGCCCGATCCACCCTGCAGGCGCTCCGGCCGTGAGGCGGTCCGTTCAGGTCACGCCAGCCCAGACCAAGACCCGGGAAGTCCGCTGACGGCGTTCCCGGGCCTGTCCCCTGTGCGCGGTCTTCTCAGTCCAGCGCCGCCGGCAGCACCGTCCCCTCGCAGCTGCCGAAGCCGACCCGCGCGGCCCCTTCCTTCTCGCACCACCCGCGCAGCACGACGGTGTCGCCGTCTTCCAGCCAGGACCGGGTTTCGCCATCGGGCAGTTGCACGGGCTGCTTGCCGCCTTGCGTCAGTTCGATCAGGGCGGCGGCTTCGCCCGTGGTGGGGCCGGACAGCGTGCCGCTGCCGAACAGGTCGCCCGGCTGCAGCGCGCAGCCGTTGACGGTGTGGTGCGCCACCATCTGGGCGACCGTCCAGTAGGCATGGCGGTAGCTGGTGCGGCAGATCACCTGGCCGGCGGTGCCGGCGGCCTGCATGCGCGCGGTCTGCAGTTCCACCTGCAGCTGGATGTCGAAAGCGCCTTCGCTGCGGTTGGCCGCCGAGTCTAGGTAGGGCAGGGGCTGGGGGTCGCCGGCAGGGCGCTCGAAGGGTACGCGGTAGGGCGCCAGCGCCTCCAGCGTCACCACCCAGGGCGAGATGGTGGTGGCGAAGTTCTTCGACTGGAAGGGGCCCAGCGGCTGGTATTCCCAGCCCTGGATGTCGCGCGCCGACCAGTCGTTGAGCAGGCAGATGCCGAACACATGCTGCTCCGCCTCGTCCATGGCCACGCGCGTACCCTTGGCATTGCCGGGGCCGACGAAGATGCCCAGTTCCAGCTCGATGTCCCGGCGCTTGCTCGGGCCGAAGGACGGCTCGGTAGCCCCGGGCGGCAGAGTCTGCCCCACGGGACGCAGGAAGGACTCGCCGGAGATGCCGATGGTGGAGCTGCGGCCGTGGTAGCCGATGGGCACCCACTTGTAGTTGGGCAAGAGCGGGTTGTCGGGGCGGAACTGGCGGCCGATGTTGGTGGCGTGGTGCACCGAGGTGTAGAAGTCGGTGTAGTCGCCGATGCGCGCGGGCACGTCGTATTCCACTTCCGATTGCGCCACCAGGCAGGCCTGCAGGCGCGCCGGGTCGGCGGCGTCGGCGCGCAGCGCGCGCGACAGCGCCAGGCGCAGCGC
>JAEZKX010000159.1 GCA_023436025.1 Pseudomonadota bacterium
GGCCAGCGCCTGGCGGGCCAGGGCCTGCAGCGGCTCGCCCCAGTCGACGTCGGCGCCGGCCTCGCTGGCCGACAGTCGCAGGATCTCGCCCACCGTCAGGGCACCGGCGTCGGGCAGCCAGGCGCGCACCGTGTCCTGCACGGCGGCCAGTCGCTGCAGGGTGCGGGTGGCCGGCTCGCGCACCGTGTCGGCGGCGGCGGCTTCCACGTTGGCGCGCACTTCGACCTTGCCGCGCTTGATCTTGGCGGCGATCAGCTCGCGCAGGGCCGGTTCGTGGGCCCGCAGCTCCTCGCCCAGGCGGAACGACAGGTCCAGGAAGCGGCTGTTGACGGAGCGGATCTCCAGGCCCAGGCGGCCGGCCGGCGCGGGACGGCCGCCATCGTGGCTTGCCGGCGACGCACCCGTTGCGGATTGCGTCGATGCGTAACCGGTCATGCTGTAAACTGGCACGGAGGTGTCTTTGCTTTCTTGCAGGGAAGTGGACGGAGGGGGCCCAGGGCGGCCGCACAATCTTCAAATTATGTCAAAGGTCAAACCCGCGCCCCTGCCGCCAGACACCGTCATTGGTGGCTACCGGGTTGTCCGCAAGCTCTCCGCCGGTGGTTTCGGGGTGGTCTACCTGGCCGTCGACAACGAAGGCCAGCAGGTCGCCATCAAGGAATACCTGCCCTCGTCCCTGGCCACCCGCCCGCCCGGCGAGCTGCTGCCGCAGGTGGCGCCGGAAAAGCTCTCCCTCTACCGCCTGGGCCTCAAGAGCTTCTTCGAAGAGGGCCGGTCGCTCGCGCAGATCTCGCACAGCTCCGTGGTGAGCGTGCTGAATTTCTTCCGCGAGAACGAGACCGTCTACATGGTGATGAACTACCTGGAGGGCGCGACCCTGCAGGACTTCATCATCACCGCCCGCGAGCTCAAGAAGCAGAAGGTGTTCCGCGAGTCCACCATCCGCTCGCTGTTCGACGAGATCCTGCGCGGGCTGCGCATCGTGCACCAGCACAAGATGCTGCACCTGGACATCAAGCCGGCCAACATCTTCATCACCGACGACAACCGCGCGGTCATGATCGACTTCGGCGCCGCGCGCGAGGTGCTGTCCAAGGAAGGCAACTTCATCCGGCCGATGTACACGCCGGGCTTCGCCGCTCCCGAGATGTACCGGCGCGACTCGTCCATGGGGCCGTGGACCGACATCTACGCCATCGGGGCCTGCATCTACGCCTGCATGCAGGGCTATCCCCCCAACGATGCCCCGCAGCGACTGGAAAAAGACCGTCTGGCGCTCGCATTGAGCCGTTTGCGCGGCGTCTATTCCGACAACCTCATCGAAGTGGTGGAATGGTGCATGTCCCTCGATCCACTGTCGCGCCCGCAGTCCGTGTTCGCGCTGCAAAAGGAGCTTAGTCGCGAGGGTGAGCGGCGCTACACCAAGCTCTCGGTGGGCGAGAAGATGCGCCTCCAGTTCGACAACATGGTTACCGACACCAGGAAGAGCATGAAACGCGCAACGGGGTTCGGCGGAGCCAAGGCAGGCAGGTAGGTTCACGATGAAATTCTCGGTCTTCCAGGTCAGCCGCAAGGGCGGCCGCGAAAAGAACGAAGACCGCATGGGCTATTGCTACACGCGCGAGTCGGGCCTGTTCCTGCTCGCCGACGGCATGGGCGGCCATCCGGAAGGCGAGGTCGCGGCCCAGCTGGCCCTGCAGACCATTTCGGCGCTGTACCAGAAGGAAGCGCGGCCCGTCGTCAAGGACGTGACCGAGTTCCTGTCGCAGGCGCTCATGCATGCGCACCACCAGATCATCCGCTATGCCAGCGAGAAGGGCATGCTGGACACGCCGCGCACCACGCTCGTGGCCTGCGTGGTGCAGGGCTCGCATGCCACCTGGGTGCACTGCGGAGACTCGCGGCTGTACGTGGTGCGCGCGGGCGAGCTGCTCACGCGCACCCGCGACCACTCGTACCTGGAGCAGCAGAACGCCGGCGTGATCCGCATGGACCGGATCAACCGCAACATCCTGTTCACCTGCCTCGGTTCGCCGACCAAGCCGGTGTTCGACGTCACCGGCCCGGTGCAGCTGCAGCAGGGCGACAAGATCCTGCTGTGCTCGGACGGCCTGTGGAGCAGCCAGACCGACCTCGACATCGTGCGCGAGCTCAGCGCCAAGCCGGTGGCCGAGGCCGTGCCCGACCTGGTGGAGGGCGCGTTGCGCAACGGCGGCGAGCATTCCGACAACGTGACGGTGATCGCGATGGAGTGGGAGACGCCCGATTCCTTCGAATCCACCCGCGGCATCTCCACCGACAGCATCAGCGACGGCGTCTTCGCCTCCACCATCCAGGCCGGCGTGCTCGACTCCCTGGTGGACGACCTCGACGACGCCGCCATCGAACGCTCCATCGCCGAGATCAACGAGGCGATCAGGCGCTCGGCGGCGAAGAAAGCCTAGGTTTCGCCGAGGGTGTGCTCGCGCCGCGAGCGCACCTTGGGGCGTCCCCGTGGTGCCACCGGCGGGTGCGACCGCGGCGCGTGCATCCCTGCGGCCGGCGGGCCCACCCGAGAGGCTGGGCGAACAGCCCTGCCCGGGACCGTGAATGCCCCCCGAGGCACAATCCCACTCTCCCGTCCCCTCGCTCCTGTCCCCATGCTCCGTCCCAACGCCCGCCCCGCCGACCAGCTCCGCCCCGTGAAGATCACCCGCGGCTTCACCATCCATGCCGAGGGCTCGGTGCTCATCGAATTCGGCCAGACGCGCGTGCTGTGCACCGCCTCGGTCGAGGAGAAGGTGCCGCCGCACAAGCGCGGCAGCGGCGAAGGCTGGGTGACGGCGGAGTACGGCATGCTGCCGCGCGCCACCCACACGCGCAGCGACCGCGAGGCGGCGCGCGGCAAGCAGAGCGGCCGCACGCAGGAAATCCAGCGCCTGATCGGCCGCTCGATGCGCGCCGTGTTCGACCTGAAGAAGCTGGGCGAACGCACCATCGTGCTGGACTGCGACGTGCTGCAGGCCGACGGCGGCACGCGCACCGCGGCCATCACCGGCGCGTTCGTGGCGGCGCAGGAGGCGGTGAACAAGCTGATCGCCGCCGGCAAGCTGGCCGAGTCGCCGGTCACCAACCACGTGGCGGCCATCTCGGTCGGCATCGTCGAGGGCACGCCCCTGCTGGACCTGGAGTACGTCGAGGACGTCGCCTGCGACACCGACATGAACGTGGTGATGACCGGCGCCGGCCACTACGTGGAAGTGCAGGGCACGGCCGAGGGCGTGGCCTTCACCCGCGCCGAGATGGACGCGCTGCTGCAGCTGGCCGAAAAGGGCATCGGCGAACTGGTGGCGCTGCAGAAGCAGGCGCTGCAGGCATGATGGACCGCATCGTCCTGGCCTCCAACAACGCCGGCAAGCTGGCCGAGCTGCAAGCCATGTTCGCGCCGCTGGGGATCGCCCTGGTGCGCCAGGGCGAACTGGGCATCCCCGAAGCCGAGGAGCCGCACCGCACCTTCGTCGAGAACGCGCTGGCCAAGGCGCGCAATGCCGCGCAGCACAGCGGCCTGCCCGCCATCGCCGACGACGCCGGCCTGTGCGTCGACGCCTTCGGCGGCCTGCCCGGCGTGGACACCGCCTACTACGCCACCCAGTTCGGCTATCCCAAGGGTGACGACAACAACGTGAAGGCCCTGCTGGAACAGATGCGCGAAGTGAGCAACCGGCGTGCGGCGCTGGTCAGCACGCTGGTCGCCGTGCGCGCGCCGCTCGACCCCGAGCCGCTGATCGCGGTCGGCCGCGCCGTCGGCGAGATCGCGCGCGCGCCCACCGGCAGCCACGGCTTCGGCTTCGATCCCGTCATGTTCATCCCGGCCTTCGGCAAGACCTTCGCCGAACTGCCGCCGGAAGTGAAGAACGCCAACAGCCACCGCGGCCAGGCGGCGCGCCAGATGGTGCAGCTGATCCGCGAGCGTTGGCTGTAGCCGCGCGCATGCAACCGCCACCCGCCGCCGGACCAAGATCGCTGACCGCCATGCGCCACGACGTCCAGCATTACCTGCGGCCCGGCATGCTGCAGCTGCCGGCGCTGCCGCCGCTGTCGCTCTACGTGCACCTGCCGTGGTGCTTGAAGAAGTGCCCGTACTGCGACTTCAACTCGCACGAGATGCAGCCCGATGCCATGCCCCAGGCGCGCTACCTGGACGCGCTGGTCGCCGACCTCGAGGCCGCGTTGCCACTGGTGTGGGGCCGGCAGGTGCACAGCATCTTCCTGGGCGGCGGCACGCCCAGCCTGTTCTCGCCCGA
>JAEZKX010000227.1 GCA_023436025.1 Pseudomonadota bacterium
GTCTTGCGTCTTGCGTCTTGCGTCTTGCGTCTTGCGTCTTGCGCCTTGGGCCGTAGCCGCGGAGCCAGGCCGCCCCACGCGGCTGCGTACTTCACCTCGGCAGGCCGCTCGGCGGTCCGCTCGCGCGGCGGAAGCTCGCCGGCGGATGCACCCCTGCATCGCTGCTTTTCTGGCACTCTCCCTTGCCAGAGCAGCACCGCCCCTCCTCCGATGACCTACCAGCTCCACTACTGGCCCACCATCCAGGGCCGCGGCGAATTCGTGCGGCTCGCGCTGGAGGCGGCGGGCGCCGACTATGTCGATGTCGCGCGCGGCGACCCGCAAGACGGCCAGGGCGTGCCGGCGATGGAACACTGGATGGAATCGCCCGCCGTGCGCCGGCCGCCCTTCGCTTGCCCGTTCCTGGTCGATGGCAAGCTGGTGGTGGCGCAGACCGCGGCCATCCTGCTGTACCTGGGACCGCGGCTGAAGCTGGTGGGCGCGCGCGAGGCCGACCGGCTGTGGACGCACCAGGTGCAGCTGACCATCGCCGACTTCGTGACCGAGGTGCACGACAGCCACCACCCCATCGCCGGCGGCCTCTACTACGAGGAGCAGCGCGCGGAAGCCGAACGCCGCGCCGCCGACTTCCGCGCGACGCGGCTGCCCAAGTTCATGCACTGGTTCGAGGCCATCCTGCAACGCAATCCGCGCAACGCGACCGCGCGCGTGCCGCGGCTGGTGGGCGCAAGTCTCAGCTATGCCGACCTGTCGCTGTTCCAGCTGGTGGAGGGCCTGCGCTACGCCTTTCCCAAGGCCACGCGCAGGGTGCTACGAAAGGCGCCGCTGGTGCAGGCCCTGCACGACGGGGTGGCGGCGCACAAGCGCGTCGCCGCCTACCTCGCCAGCGAGCGCCGCATCCCGTTCAACCAGCAGGGCATCTTCCGGCGCTATCCCGAGCTGGATGGGTGAGCGAGGGGCTCGCCGGTTTCAGGGCCGGACCAGCCGCGGAGGTTCGCCGCCGCCGCCACCACCGCCACCACCGGGAGGTCCCGGCGGGGGACCGCCAGCATGGGGCCCGCCACCACCCGGCGGCCGCATGCCTCCAGGACCACCGCCGTCACCGCCTCCTGGCCGGCCTTGGAAGCCGGGCGGAGGCCCCGGAGGCCGGTGCCGGTCGCCATGGCGGTGGCCATGGCCGTCGCCGGGCACCAGCAGGGCGCTGCCCCACAGGCCCGTTCCGGGATAGTAGTAGTCGTAGCCGGAGTAGTACCAGTCGCCGGGAGCGTAGCCTCCGCCGTAGTAGTAACCGTCGTAGTAGCCACCGCCGTAGCCGACGCAACCCGTGAGCGCGGCGGCCGCCGCCAGGGGAATCAGGAGCTTTTTCATCGTCGAGCCTCGCCCGTGTTTGTCGTCTCCGTCAGACCCCGGGGAGGCCACGGAGGTTCGGCAACGGCACAGCGCAATGGCGTGCGCGGCGGCGAATCCCGGCTTCGTCCTACGGCGCCATGAGCAAGGGCATCGTGCGCTGACCTACCCTGCGCCCCGGCGGCAGGCCCTTGCGCGCCCGCTCGGCTTCGATGGCGTCGCGCGTGTTGCTTCCGACCACACCGTCGGGCGTGACCTTGTCGTAGCCCCGCTGCATCAGCCAGGACTGCAGTTCGCGGATCTGCGCGCGGCTGAGGCCGGGGTCGTCCGTCGGCCAGGGCGTGGTGATGCCCGGCCCGCCGGCCAGCCGGTTGGCCAGCACAGCCACCTCCATTACGTAGCGGTCGGAGTTGTTGTAGCGGTAGAGGGTGTTGAAATTGCGCGTCACCAGGAAGGCCGGGCCAGGCAGCCCCACCGGCAGGAAAGGGTAGGCCTCCGGGTCGCCGGCCACTTCCAGCGGCCGCGCTTCACCGCTGGGGCCGACCGCCCTCCAGCCGGCCGCCGCCCATTCCGAGACCTTGCGCATGCGGTCCTGCTGGCGGTAGGAACGGTTGAAGTTGGGCGGATAGGCGCGCGCCGCGTCGGCCGGCGGGAGCACCTCGATGTACACCGGCACCCCCGGAATCCAGCCGCCGCGCGTGCGCAGGTGGTTGGCCGCGGTGGCGAAGGCGTCGGCCTCGGAGTTGATGATGTCGGTGACGCCATCGCCGTCGAAATCGACCGCCAGCGGCTCGAAGGAGTCGGGCACGAACTGCGTGCGCCCGAAGGCGGCCGCCCACGAGCCCTGCCAGCTCTCGACCGGCACCTTGTTGTCGCGCAACAGGCGTGCTGCGGCATAGGCGCGCTCGCGCGCGATGCAGGTGCCGGAGCCCGAACAGGGCCGCAGGCAGGCATAGGTGATGGCCGCGTCCAGCACCGGGATGCGGCCCTGCGACGGCCCGTAGTTGGTCTCGATGCCGTAGATGGCGGCCACGATCTCGGGCGGCACGCCGAAGCGCTCCTCGATGCGCCGCAGCGTGTCGGCCTGCCGCGCCAGCACCTGGCGGCCTTGGGCGACGCGCTCGTCGTCGGTGGTGGCGGCCAGTTCGTCCCACCAGAAGGTGGGCTCCCGCTTCTGCACCACCATGGCCGTCCGCACCCGGTCGTCGTACTTCGCGGCTGATGCGATGCGCAGGAAATCGTCGCGCCGCAGCGGCCGCAGCGCGGTGGAGGTCAGGTCCGCCAGCGTCTGCACGCAGGCGGCGAACTGCTCGGGCGGCATCGGGTCGTTGGTGACCTGGGCGCTGGCTGCGGGGGCGTGCAGGAGCGTGGCCAGTGCCGCGGCGGCCGCGGCCAAGGCTGAGGTGATGCGGGCGTGCATGGACGCATGCTACGCATTCGCGCCAGTCGAGGGGGCGCGGCGTGACGCCCGGTTACCGGGGGCCTACCATGCGCCATGGACGACGAGATCGAAGCCCTGCGCCAGGAAGTGCGCCACCTCATGGCCATGCACACCGCCACCTACGTGACCCTCACCTCGCTGGTGGCCACGCATCCGGACCCGCAACAGTTCCAGCTGCACCTGGTCACCGCGCTGGAGGGCGTGCTGGGCTCCGAGCGGGTCAGGCAATGGCCCGAGGACCAGCTCGCCATCGTGCGGCGGGTGGTGGAGACCTTCCAGCACGTGCGCCCGGCCGAGGCGCTGGATCCGCTGGCAAGCGCGATGGGCCAGCGCGATCCGCGCAGCGGCTGATCGGCGGGGGCCGGAAACTCGCCCGGGGTGCACGCGCGCAGCGAATGCACCGCGACGGCGCCGCCAGGGCGCGCGCGCCGTGCGCGCATACCCTGGCGGTCAAGCACGACCAGTTCAATGCAGCGAGGACAGAAAGCCTTGCAGCTCCGGCGTCTGCGGCTGGCCGAACAGGTCCTGCGGCGGGCCGCTCTCATGGACCCGGCCGTGGTGCATGAACACGATGCGGTCGCTCACCTTGCGCGCGAAGTTCATCTCGTGCGTCACCATCAGCAGGGTCATGCCGTCGGCCGCCAGGCTCTCCACCACCTGCAGCACCTCGCCGACCAGCTCGGGGTCGAGCGCGCTGGTGATCTCGTCGCACAGCAGGACCGCCGGCTCCATGGCCAGGGCGCGGGCGATGGCCACGCGCTGCTGCTGGCCGCCGGACAGTTGCTCGGGCAGCGCGTCGAACTTCTCGGCCAGGCCGACCCGCGCCAGCAGCTCGCGCGCCTGCGCCTCGGCGGCCGCCTTGTCGCGCTTCTTCACCAGGGTCGGCGCCAGCATCACGTTGCGGCCGGCGCTGAGATGGGGAAACAGGTTGAAGCCCTGGAAGATCATGCCGACCTGCTGGCGCAAGGCACGCATGGCGGCGTTGTCGTCGCGCTTCAGCGGCAGGCCCGCCACCGCCACCTCGCCGGCCTCGAAGCCTTCCAGGCCGTTGATGCAGCGCAGCAGCGTGCTCTTGCCCGAGCCGCTGCGGCCGATGATGGCGACGACCTCGCCGCGGCCCACCTGCAGGTCGATGCCCTTGAGCACCTCCTGCGGGCCGAAGGATTTGCGCAGCGCGCGAATGTCAACGATGGGCTGCATTCAGCCTCCTCTCCAGTCCGCGCGCATAGAGGCTCACGGGGTAACACAGGGCAAAGTACAACAGCGCCACGCAGCTGTAGACGACGAAGGGTTGGAAGGTGGCATTGGTGATCATGGTGGCGGCCTTGGTCAGCTCGATGAAGCCGATGACGCTGGCCAGCGCCGTGCCCTTGACCACCTGCACCAGGAAGCCCACCGTCGGCGGCACGGCGATGCGCAGCGCCTGCGGCAGGATCACGTGGCGCAGCTGCTCGCCGAAGCCCAGCGCCAGGCTGCGCGCCGCCTCCCACTGGCCGCGCGGAATGGCGGCGACGCAGCCGCGCCAGATCTCGGCCAGGAAGGCGCTGGTGTAGAGCGTGAGCGCCGTGGCGGCCGCCACCCAGGGCGAGGTGTCGATGCCGAACAGCGCGATGCCGAAGTAGGCCAGGAACAGCTGCATCAGCAGCGGCGTGCCCTGGAACAGCTGCACGTAGGCGCCAACGAAGGCCTGCGCCGGCCGCGAGGGCGACAGGCGCAGCACCAGCAGCGCCAGCCCCACCAGCCCGCCGCCGATGAAGGCGATCAGCGACAGTGCCACCGTCCAGCGCGCCGCCAGCAGCAGGTTGCGCACGATGTCCCACAGCGAGAAGTCGATCATGCGCGCCCCCCGAACAGGAAGCGCGGGCCGGCCCAGAACAGCAGCTGGCGCACGGCCATCGCCAGCAGCAGGTAGAGGCCGGTCGCCACGATGAAGGACTCGAAGGCGCGGAAGTTGCGGCTCTGAATCAGGTTGGCGGCGTAGCTCAGTTCCTCGGTGGAGATCTGCCCGCAGACCGCGGAGCCCAGCATGACGATGACGATCTGGCTCACCAGCGCCGGCCACACCTTGCGCAGCGCCGGCGGCAACACGACGTGCAGGAAGACCTGCACGCGCGTGAGCGCCAGGCTCTGCGCCGCCTCCAGCTGGCCGCGCGGCGTGGCCTGGATGCCGGCGCGCACGATCTCGGTGGCGTAGGCGCCCAGGTTCACCACCATCGCGATCACGGAGGCCGTCTCGGGCGACAGGCGCACCCCGGCGGCCGGCAGGCCGAAGAAGATGAAGAACAGCTGCACGATGAAAGGCGTGTTGCGGATCAGCTCCACATACGCGCCCACCACCACACGCAGCCAGGTGGCGCCTGCCCCGCGCACCCAGGCGCAGGCGATCCCGATGGCGACGCCCAGCACGGCGCTGATCGCCGTCAGCGCCAACGTCCAGGCGACGCCGCGCAGCAGCAGCGGCCACTGCGAGAAGACTGCCGCGAAGTCAAGTGCGATGACCAATGGCCGACCCGCTTCAGTTCGGCAGGTCGCCGGCCGGCCGGCCCAGCCACTTCATCGCCATCTTGTCGATGTCGCCATTGCGGCGCGCTTCCATGATGATCTCGTTGACCTTCTCGCGCAGCTTGTCCTCGCCCTTGGCAACGCCGATGAAGTTGGGCGAATCCTTCAGCACGAACTTGAACTCGGTGCCCAGCTGCGGATTCTTGGCCATCATCGCGCCCGCCACCTGCGCGCTGGTGGCCATCAGTTGCACCTGGCCGGAGACGAAGGCGGACACCGTGGCGTTGTTGTCCTCGAAGCGGCGCAGCTCGGTGCCGGCCGGCGCCACCTTGGTCAGCTCCATGTCGTCGACGGAGCCGCGCGTGACCGAGATCGACTTGCCCGCCAGGTCCGCCGGGCCCTTGGCCGTGACGGCCTTGGGCGCGAAGACGGCGATGAAGAAGGGCGAGTAGGCGACGGTGAAGTCGATGACCTTCTCGCGCTCCGGATTCTTGCCGAGGGTGGAGATCACCAGGTCGGCCTTCTTCGTCTGCAGGTAGGGAACGCGGTTGGCGCTGGTGACGATCACCAGCTCGGTCTTCACGCCCAGCTTGGCGCCGATGTAGTTGGCCATCTCCACGTCCAGGCCCTGGGGCTTGAGGTCGGTGCCGACGAAGCCGTAGGGCGGGAAGTCGGTGGGGATGGCGATCTTGATCTGCTTGGCCTTCAGGATGTCGTCCAGGGCGTTCTGGGCCTGGGCGGCGCCGGTGGCGGCGAGGGCGGAAGCGAACACGAGGCCGAAGGTGAAATGACGTTTGCGCATGGGGAACTCCTTGGATGCGCAGGATGAGCAGGATTTGTGCCTGCGTGCAC
The DNA here is from genome assembly GCA_023436025.1 of Pseudomonadota bacterium. Classification (GTDB taxonomy): domain Bacteria; phylum Pseudomonadota; class Gammaproteobacteria; order Burkholderiales; family Burkholderiaceae_C; genus Ramlibacter. Next base: position 6,143 of record JAEZKX010000227.1, read on the forward strand.
CTGGGTGCTGCGCACCAGGCAGGGGCGCGTCCGTCATGGTGCGCACGCTTGCCGCGCACCTGGACGCGTGCGGAGAGGGGGAGTGAATGCGATCAACACAAGACGCCCATGCACCAATCCGGACGGGGCATCGACATCCCGGCGGCCGACGGGTCGCAAAAGATGCTCGCCTCCGCGCTGGCCGGAAACCGGGGGTGAGCGTCGAGGGATGCGGCGGCGCGGCGCGGCGCGGGCGTAGGATATGCGCCGACCGGTCGCGTATTTCGAACGGAGGGAGACACCGTGGGACTCTTGACCTTCAGCATCAATGTCACCCTGGACGGCTGCGTCGACCACCGGGTAGGCGTCGTCGACGACGAGACACACGCCTTCTTCACCCGCCTCATGGACGAGTCCGGGGCCATGCTGTGGGGGCGCGTCACCTACGAGATGATGGAGAGCTACTGGCCAGCCGTCGCCCGCGGCGAGGTGGAGGCACCGCCGGCGATGCTCGCATGGGCGGCCAAGCTGGAGACCAAGCCGAAGTACGTGGTGTCCTCGACGCGAAAGGACTTCCCCTGGACCCACAGCCACCACGTCGCCGGCGACCTGCGCACGGGCGTCCAGCATCTCAAGGACGCAACCCCCGCTGGCGTGCTCCTCGGCAGCGGCAAGCTCGCCACCGAACTCGACCGGCTGGACCTGATCGACGAGTACAAGTTTCTCGTCCACCCCCGGATCGCCGGCCACGGCCCGACCCTGTACCAGGGAGGACTACCTGGCACGCGCCGGCTCGAGTTGGTGTCGGCGACGCCGCTGCGCTGCGGCGCGCTCGCCGTGCACTACCGACGCGCACGCTGACACGCAGGTATGTCATGCCACTTTGCAATCGCCGCGGATGCATCCGGGGCCGAAGGTAGACCATGAGCCTGCAGCCCGAACCCGACGCCGTCTTCGGCCGGCGCGTGCGCTTCGTGTGTGGCGCCTTGCTGGGCCTGGTGATGGCGTTCGGGTTCTACCTGCACGTGGGGCCGTTCGGAGGTCCCGCCACTGTCCTCGTCACCGGCCTTCTCTGCGCTTCATGTGGTGCGTTGGCAGCCCGCTACGGTGACGCGTTCTGGCGCGCGGCGATCACGCTCCTGCGTGGCTGAATCCTGGACGATCGACGCAGCAGGCACGCCCTGAACAAGTCCACCACACACCCCTGCGCGCCTCGTGAACACGGCGCCACATCCGCCGTCCGATGGTTCCTCGCCGGGCTCGGCTGGATGGGCGGCTTCCTCCTCTGGCCGCTCGCCACCTCGGTTCTGCACCACCTGGCCCTGCGCTTCTGCCCGGCCGACCTCCTCGTGTCCGGCACCTGCGCCGCACCATGGTTTCCGCTGGCCGACCAGCTGGCGCGGTGCGCCGGGGCGGCTTCGGCGGCAGTGGCGATGGTGGGGCTCCCCGTGCTGGCGGCGCCGGCGGCGCGCAGGCGCGTGGCCTGGGGCGCACTCGGCCTCGGCACGGGGCTGGCGTTGTACGTCCTGCTGGCGGCCGGCGTCACCGCCGTGCCGCCGTTCCTGTCGGCGCTTACCGCAGGCACGCTTGCCGCCCTGCTGGCGGGCGGCCGGCGTGGACCGGGACGATGACTGCGGCGAAGCGCGGTTGGACCACGCCGTGCCGTGCGCATCCCGCCGCGAGGCCCTGATCCCAGGGCGCCCGCCGGAAGGCTGTCCAATGGACGAAGAAGACCTCAGGCGTTCGCCCCGCCATCCACCGCGATGGCCGCGCCGGTCACATAGCTTCCCCCCGCGCCCGCCAGGAACGCCACCATCGCGGCGACCTCCTCCGCCCGCCCGTAACGGCCCAGGGCGATGCGCTCCCGCTCGGCCTGTGCATGGACCGCATTCGCAGGATTCATGTCGGTGTCGATCGGGCCGGGATCGACCACGTTGACCGTGATGCCGCGCGGCCCCAGGTCGCGTGCCATGCCCTTGGTCAGGCCGATGAGCGCCGACTTGCTCATGGCGTAGAGACTCATGCCCGGCCCCGGCACGCGCTGCGCCAGGCAGCTGCCGATGCTGATGATCCGGCCTCCGTCGGGCATGTGCGGCAGCGCCGCCTGCGACGCAGCGATCACGGCCAGCACGTGCACGGCCAACATCTCCCGCGCGTCCTCGATGTTGGCGTCGGCGATCGGGCCGTCGCGCCAGATGCCTGCGTTGTTGACCAGGATATCG